>NZ_JBSFYC010000060.1:0-50502 GCF_053595675.1 Streptomyces sp. NPDC002446
CAGCGCCGATGGTACTGCAGGGGGGACCCTGTGGGAGAGTAGGACGCCGCCGAACGATTATTCAGCTCCGGTCCCTGAACCCTTGTGGTTCAGGGACCGGAGCTTTTTTGTTCTGATTTTCGGGTGGTGGGTGTAACTCGACGTTCACCTCATCTGACCAGGATCCGCGTCATGGGGACAGTGGGAACGCTCAGGGCAGCCGGTGTACGCGCTGGTGACGAGGTCGTGGTGCCGGCGTACGGCAACGCCGAAGTGGCCCGCGCCGTGGTGGAGTTGGGCGCGCTGCCGGTGTTCGCCGATGTGGATGCCGACGGCTACTGCCTGGATCCGGCCGCGGTGGCGGATGTGGTGACCAGCCGGACCGCCGCGGTCGTGGCGATTCACCGGTTCGGGCGACGGGCCGATGCCGGCTGGATCCGTGAAGTGGGGCAGCGGCACGGGTTGTTGGTGCTGGTGGAGGACGAGCCGGGGGCGGATCCGGCGGGGGCGGAGCTGCGTCGGGCGCATGCGGAGTATCTGGACGGCAGGCTCCGCGGGGTCTGGACGCCGAAGCCGGCCGCGGGGCACACGTACGAGCAGTATGTGGTGCGGGTGCCGGGGAACGGGCGGCCGGACCGGGACGCGTTCGCGCGGGCGTTGCGGGCCAAGGGAGTTGCGTGCAAGGTGCCCGTGCTGGCGCCGGTGTACCGGATGCCGGGGCTGCGGCGGGATGTGTTTCTGCCGGAGACCGAGCGGGCCGTGGACGAGACGCTGGCATTGCCTGTGCATCTGGGCATGTCGCGGCGGGAGCTGCAGAAGATGGTCGGTGCGTGCAATGCGCTGGGGGGATTGCTGCAGCCGGCCTTTTAGGCCGGGTGGTGGCCTCCGATTCGTAGCTGCCGCGGAGTTGGGGTAATATTCCTTCTGTTGCTCCGCCCCAATAGCTCAGTCGGCAGAGCGTCTCCATGGTAAGGAGAAGGTCTACGGTTCGATTCCGTATTGGGGCTCCAGAGGGCAAAGGCCCCCGCCGGATGGCGGGGGCCTTTGTCGTATGCGGAGGTCAGTTGTGCGGGGCCGGGATATAGGCGAGGCCGTGGGCGCCGGAATCGTCGGCGCTGTCGACTTCCAGGGTGGCGACGGTGGACAGGTTCTGCAGGTCGACGACGGTCACGTTGCTGGAGAGCAGGCCGGAGACGTACGCCAGGCGGCCGTCAGGGGAGGAGGTGATGGTCAGGGGGAAGCGGCCGACCTGTACTTCCCCTACGGGGGTGAGGGTGTCGGGGGCGAAGACGGTCAGGGCGCCCGGGAGCTGGGAGCCGAGCTGGCCGCCGGGGGCGCTGGTCTGGCGGAGTTCGCCGACGAGGAGGGTGCCGTCGACGGTGGTGTGGACGGGCATGACCTGGCCCTTGGTGGGCAGGGTGCGGACGGTCTCGTTGGTGGCGGTGTCGATGACGTGGATGGCCGTCGGTGCGGGGGACGGGGCGGTGAAGTCGGCCTTGGGGGCCGCGACGTAGACATGGCGTCCGTCGGGGGCGACGGCGAGGCCTTCGCTGCCGGGGACGGGAATGCGGTCGGTGCACACCGCACGGTCGAGGTCGACGGCGGAGACGAACGGGGCCTCCTTGTTGGTGGCGTAACCGCGCCGCCCGTCGGGGGTGAGGGCGAACCAGTGCGGGCCCGGGGCCATGGTGGAGATGCGGCCGAGGCGGGCGTGGGTGCGGGTGTCGAAGACCACGACGCCGCCGGGCTCGGTCTCGGTGGCCTCGACGCTCGCGTACAGGCGGGCGCGTTCGCGGTCGAGGGCCAGGCCGTGCGGGGCGTGGTCGGGGGCGGTGTCGAGGGTGGCGACGACGGTGCGGGTGTCGGGGTCGATGACGGTGATCTCGTGGGACCGGCCTTCGTTGGCGTGGTAGAAGCCGGAGTGGTAGGTGCTGGCGCAGTAGAGCAGCCGGTGGTCCGGGTCGAAGCACAGTTCGTGCGGCTGCGGCGGCATCCGCAGCACGTCGAGGCGCTCGTGGGTGGCGGCGTCGAAGAAGGTGACGGTGGAGCCGGACTGGCTGACGACGGCGAGCTGGTCGCCGGGCGAACCCGCGGTGGTAGGAGTCATGTGCCGTATCGTGCGCGGCCGTTGGGGCTGACTCCAGTGCAGGTCGGGCAGGGGTTCCCTGCACCGTACGCAAGGGTGCTGGTGAGGGCGGGGGAGCGGCCGGCGGGCTGTGAGGCGGCCCACAGAGGAAGCGGCGGCCGCTCCCGCCCGGGTGGTCAGCCGGCCTGGAACTCGGGGACGCGCATGGCGAGGATGGCCATGTCGTCGGAGGCCGGTTCGGCGGCGAAGCGTTCCACGGCGCGCAGCACGCGGGCGGCGACGGCGCCGGCCGTCAGGCCCGTACACATCGTCAGGACGTCGGTGAGTCCGTCGTCGCCGAGCATGCGGGTGCCCTCGCGGCGTTCGGTGACGCCGTCGGTGACGCACAGCAGGACGTCGCCGGGGTCGAGGGTGACGGTCTGCTCGTAGAGTTCGAGGTCGTCCATGACGCCGAGGAGGGGCTGGGGTTCGGCGGCCGGTTCGACCGTGCCGTCCTGGCGCAGGCGGAGCGGCAGGGGGTGGCCGGCGCAGACCACCTTCAGCAGCGCGCTGCCGTCGTCCTGGGGCCACAGCTCGCCGTAAAGGAGCGTCAGGAAGCGGCTGCGGGCGCCCTCGTCGAGGATGGCGGCGTTGAGCCGTTCGAGGACGGCGGGGCCGCCGAAGCCCTCGCGGGCCAGGAGGCGCAGGGCGTGGCGGGCGAGGCCGGTGACGGCCGCCGCCTCCGGGCCGGTACCGCAGACGTCGCCGATGGCGAAGCCGTACGCGCCGTCGCGGATGGGGAAGAGATCGTAGAAGTCGCCGCCGACCTCGTTGCCCTCGCCGGCCGCGCGGTAGATGACCTCGACCTCGACGCCGGCGATGTCGGGCAGTTCCGGGGGCAGCAGGCTGCGCTGGAGGGACTGGCTGATGGCCGTGCGCTCGGAGTACAGGCGGGCGTTGTCGAGGGCGAGGGCGGCCCGGCGGGAGAGGTCCTCGGCGAGTTCGAGGATCTCCTGGCGGAAGTGCTCCTCGGTGGGCTTGCCGAGGGTGAGCATGCCGATGACGCGGTTGCGGGCGACGAGCGGCAGCACGACGGTCTCGCCGCCGACCGCGGCGGCGGTGGCGAGGGTGGCGCCGGGGCCGGTGGAGGGACGGGCGGAGTTGCCCAGGCCCAGGCTGCGCATGGAGGTGCGCAGGGCGGCGTCGTGGGCGGCGTCGCCGGGGGCGGTCCACACGCGGGCGCCCGGGGTGGGGACCGGCTCGGGCGGGTCGACCTTCATCAGGAGGGTCTTGAGGCCGTCGATGCGGTCCTCGTCCTCGTGCAGGACGTAGGAGAGCTCGGGTTCGGAGGTCTGGTCGGCGACGGTGTAGACGGCGCACCACGTGGCGAGCGTGGGGACGGTCATCTGGGCCATCAGGGCCAGCGTCTGGTCGCGGTCCAGCGTGCCGGCCAGCAGGTCGGAGGCCTCGACGAGGAAGGAGAGGGAGCCGCGGCGCAGCTTCTCCAGCTCGGTCAGGCGGGCGCGTTCGACGGCGAGGGCGATGCGGTCGGCGGCGAACTGGAGGCGCAGCGCCTCTTCGTTCGTATAGCGGCCGGCCCCTTCGGCGGCGACGCCGAGCGAGCCGGTCAGCCGTCCCTCGACCTTGAGCGGGACGGTGACGACCGAGCGCATGCCCGTGCCGCTGAGCAGCGGTACGGCGCCGGGGACGGCGGTGAGGTCTTCGTGGACGGCGGGCATCCGGGCGGAGCCGTAGCGTCCGGATCCGGCTTCGACGGGGACGCGGGCGAACCGCTGGCGGGCGGAGGGCAGGCCCGTGGAGGCGCGTACCTCCAGCTCGGTCTCGTCGTCGGTGGCCAGCAGGAGGTAGGCGGCGTCGCCGTCGAGCATGTCGCGGGCGCGTTCGACGGTGCGCTGGAGCAGACCGTCGAGGTCGTCGGGGGCCGGGGAGCCGATGAAGACCTCGAACGGGTCGGAGGGGTGACCCGCCGACTGAGCGGACGGGGCGGTCTGGGAGGCGGCGTCGGGGGCCGGGGTGCGCTGGGGGCTCTGCAGGATGGCGCGCTCGTGGTCGCGCACCAGGAGGCAGACCGTGGAGGCCTCGCCGTCGGCGTCGCGCACGCGCAGGTGGGAGGCGTAGACGGGGACGACGCGGCCGTCGGCGCCCCTTATGCCGTAGGAGCCCTCCCAGCGGGAGAGCTGGAGCGCCTCGGCGATGCCGGTGCCGGTGCCGGGGGTGTGCGGCCAGGCGGCGAAGTCGGTGAGCGGTTTGCCGATGACCTGCTCGGGGTCGTAGGCGAAGAGGTCCTGGGCGTCCTCGTTCCAGAAGCTGATGCAGCCGCCGCGGTCGATCTGGATCACCGCGACGCGCACCCGGGCGTCGGTGACCGGGAGGGCGTCGACGGGGAGGGCGGGGCCCGCGGAGCGGGTGCCGGCGGGGCGCTCGGGGAGGTCGAGCTGGAACCACACGTGTTTCTGCGCGGTGGTGTACTCGACGCCCCAGCGGGAGGCCAGTGCGCCGCACAGCAGCAGACCGCGGCCGCCCTCGCGGTCCGGGTGGACGATGACCTGCCCGGCGTTCTGGAGCGGAATCTCACGTTCGGGGTAGCGGTCGGCGACGGAGATCCGTACCCCTCCGTCGTTGCGCAGGCACAGCACGTCCGCGGCGGTGCCGGCGTGCACCACGGCGTTGGTGACCAGTTCGCTGGTGAGGACGACGGCGTCGTCGACGATGTCGGCGCAGCCCCAGCCCTGGAGGGTGTCACGGACGAACGCACGGGCAGTGGCGACCGAGCGCCCCACCGGCTCGAAGGTTGCGGCGGCCCGCGCGGTGATCACTGGTCTCCTCATGCGTGTGTCGGTGATCTGCTCCCCCATGGTCGCGGCGCCCCTCCGAATACCTGTCGTGCTCGTACCACCGCCCGCGAACGAGGCCGGGGGTGGACAGCCGTATGCCAGGTTACTTACCTTCGCCGCACCCGAGGATGCCGGTCACATGTGTTTCCGCCCCAATCGTGCCCCGGGACGTGTGCGATGCTGCCGAACTGTTATGGCCTGGTTGGGCCATGGTGAAACACTGGGCAAGTATCAAGAGAAAGCCCGGGTAGAACGGTCGACCCTGCGGGAGGGACACGGTGGAGTCTGGCGCAGCGGCGCGGGGCGCAAGCACGCGCGCAAAAGGCGGACGATCCCGGAGCAACGGGACGACCGAGGTGGATACGGCTGCGCTGAATCGGCTGTTGGTCGCTCTGGTCGCCATGCGGGACGGGAACTTCCGCAAGCGGCTCACGGTTTCCGGCGACGGCGTCATGTCGGAGATCGCGGCGGTCTTCAACGAGGTCGCGGACCGCAATCTGCATCTGACCGGGGAGCTGGCGCGGGTGCGCCGGGTCGTCGGACGTGAGGGAAAACTCACGGAACGGCTGGAGGTCGGCGCCGCCGAAGGCTCCTGGGCCGCGGCCATCGATGCCTCGAACGCCCTGGTCGACGACCTGGTACGGCCGGTGTCCGAGGTGGGACGGGTGCTCTCGGCGGTCTCCGAGGGTGATCTGGAACAGCGGATGGATCTGCGTTCGCGCAGCTCGGACAGCTCCTCGGAGCATCCGCTGCGCGGCGAGTTCCTCAAGGTGGGCCGTACGGTCAACGGGCTGGTCGACCAGCTCTCCGCGTTCACCGACGAGGTCACGAGGGTGGCCAGCGAGGTCGGTACGGAGGGCAAGCTCGGCGGGCAGGCGCGGGTGCGCGGAATGTCGGGTTCGTGGAAGGACCTGACCGAGTCCGTCAACACCATGGCCTCCCGGCTGACGGCCCAGGTGCGGGACATCGCCCTGGTGACGACCGCGGTCGCCAAGGGCGATCTGTCACGCAAGGTGACCGTTCATGTCGCCGGTGAGATGCTCGAACTGAAGAACACCGTCAACACGATGGTGGACCAGCTCTCCTCCTTCGCCTCCGAGGTGACCCGGGTCGCCCGCGAGGTCGGTACGGAGGGCGAGCTCGGCGGTCAGGCGCAGGTCCCCGGCGTGGCCGGGGTGTGGAAGGACCTGACGGACTCGGTCAACCTCATGGCCGGCAACCTCACCGCGCAGGTGCGCGGGATCGCCCAGGTCACCACCGCCGTCGCGAACGGCGACCTGTCGCAGAAGGTCACGGTCAGCGCACGCGGCGAGGTCGCGCAGCTCGCCGACACCATCAACACCATGACCGAGACGCTGCGTACCTTCGCGGACGAAGTGACGCGGGTGGCGAACGAGGTCGGGGCCGAGGGGCAACTCGGCGGCCAGGCGCAGGTGCCGGGCGCGGCCGGCACCTGGAAGGACCTCACCGACTCGGTGAACAACGCCTTCCGGAACCTGACCGGGCAGGTGCGGGACATCGCCCAGGTGACGACGGCGGTGGCGAACGGTGATCTGTCGCAGAAGGTCACCGTCGATGTCGCCGGCGAGATGCTGGAGTTGAAGAACACCGTCAACACGATGGTGGACCAGCTCTCCGCGTTCGGTGCCGAAGTCACCCGCGTGGCACGGGAGATCGGCGTCGAGGGCGAACTGGGCGGCCAGGCCGCGGTGCCCGGAGCGGCGGGCACGTGGAAGGACCTCACGGACTCCGTCAACACCGCGTTCCGGAACCTGACCGGGCAGGTGCGCAACATCGCCCAGGTGACGACGGCGGTCGCCAACGGTGATCTGTCGCAGAAGGTCACCGTCGACGTCTCCGGCGAGATGCTGCAGCTGAAGAACACCGTGAACACCATGGTGGACCAGCTGTCGTCGTTCGCCGACCAGGTCACGCGGATGGCCAGGGACGTGGGCACGGAGGGCCGGCTGGGCGGTCAGGCCCGGGTGGACGGCGTCAGCGGCACTTGGAAGGAACTCACCGACTCCGTCAACTTCATGGCGGGCAACCTCACCTCGCAGGTGCGGCAGATCGCGCAGGTGACGACGGCGGTCGCGCGCGGTGACCTGTCGCAGAAGATCGATGTGGACGCCCGGGGCGAGATCCTGGAGCTGAAGAACACCATCAACACGATGGTCGACCAGCTGTCCGCGTTCGCCGAGCAGGTCACCCGGGTCGCCCGGGAGGTCGGTACGGACGGCAGGCTGGGCGGTCAGGCGCAGGTGCCGGGCGTCGCGGGTGTCTGGCGCGATCTGACCGACTCCGTCAACGGCATGGCCGGCAACCTGACGGCTCAGGTCCGCAACATCGCACAGGTCGCCACGGCCGTCGCGCGCGGTGACCTGTCGCAGAAGATCGACGCGGACGCCCGGGGCGAGATCCTGGAGCTGAAGAACACCCTGAACACCATGGTCGACCAGCTCTCCTCGTTCGCGGAGCAGGTGACCCGGGTCGCCCGTGAGGTGGGTACCGAGGGCATCCTGGGCGGCCAGGCCGAGGTGCAGGGCGTCAGCGGTACGTGGAAGGACCTCACCCAGTCCGTCAACTTCATGGCGAACAACCTGACGTCGCAGGTGCGCAACATCGCCGAGGTGACGACGGCGGTGGCCCGCGGCGATCTGTCGAAGAAGATCACCGTCGACGCCAAGGGCGAGATCCTCGAACTGGTCACGACCGTCAACACGATGGTCGACCAGCTGTCGTCGTTCGCCGAGCAGGTGACCCGGGTGGCCCGCGAGGTGGGCACCGAGGGCCAGTTGGGCGGCCAGGCGCGGGTGCCGGGCGCGACCGGTATCTGGCTGGACCTCACCGACAACGTCAACCTGATGGCCAACAACCTGACCATCCAGGTGCGCAACATCTCGCAGGTCTCGGCGGCGGTCGCCAACGGAGACCTGACCAAGAAGGTCACGGTCGAGGCGCGCGGCGAGGTCGCGCAGCTCGCCGACACGGTCAACACGATGGTCACGACGCTGTCGTCGTTCGCCGACGAGGTCACGCGAGTGGCCCGTGAGGTGGGCACCGACGGCATCCTGGGCGGCCAGGCCCGCGTCCCCGGCGTCGCCGGTACGTGGAAGGACCTCACCGAGTCGGTGAACTCCATGGCCAACAACCTGACCGGCCAGGTCCGCAATATCGCCATGGTCACCACCGCCATCGCCAAGGGCGATCTGACCAAGAAGATCGACATCGATGCCCGCGGGGAGATCCTCGCGCTGAAGACCACCATCAACACCATGGTCGACCAGCTGTCGTCCTTCGCCGAGCAGGTCACCAGGGTGGCCCGCGAGGTGGGTACGGAGGGCCAGCTGGGCGGCCAGGCGCAGGTACGGGGCGTGGCCGGCACCTGGCGCGACCTGACCGAGTCGGTGAACGAGATGGCCGGCAACCTGACCCGTCAGGTGCGTGCCATCGCCGCGGTCGCCGCGGCGGTCACCCTCGGAGACCACAACGTCCGGATCGACGTGGACGCGGCCGGCGAGATCCTGGAGCTCCAGGACAACGTCAACACCATGATCTCCACGCTCCGCGAGACCACCCTCGCCAACGAGGAACAGGACTGGCTCAAGGGCAACCTGGCCCGGATCTCCGGTCTGATGCAGGGGCGGCGCGACCTCAAGGACGTCGCCACGCTGATCATGAGCGAGCTGTCGCCCGCGGTCTCCGCGCAGCACGGCGCGTTCTTCCTCGCGGCGCAGCCCGACAGCCAGGAGATCGGCGCGGACGGCGGCGAGCCGGGCGCGTACGAGCTGCGGCTGATGGGCTCGTACGGCTACGCGATGGGCGGGATGCCCACCACCTTCCGGCCCGGCGAGACGCTGATCGGCACGGCGGCGGAGGAGGGGCGCACGATCCTGGTGGAGAACGTGCCCTCCGGCTACCTCAAGATCGCTTCCGGGCTGGGCGAGGCGCCGCCGGCGAACGTGATCGTGCTGCCGGTGCTCTTCGAGGACAAGGTGCTCGGCGTGATCGAGCTGGCGTCCTTCCAGCCGTTCACCCAGATCCAGAAGGACTTCCTCAACCAGATCGCCGAGATGATCGCGACCAGCGTGAACACCATCTCGGTCAACACCAAGACCGAGGTGCTGCTCAAGCAGTCGCAGGAGCTGACCGAGCAGCTGCGCGAGCGCTCCGCGGAGCTGGAGAGCCGGCAGCGGGCCCTGGAGCTGTCCAACTCCGAGCTGGAGGAGAAGGCCGAGCAGCTGCGTGCGCAGAACCGCGACATCGAGGTGAAGAACACCGAGATCGAGGAGGCGCGGCAGGTCCTGGAGGAGCGCGCCGAGCAGCTCGCGGTCTCGATGCGCTACAAGTCGGAGTTCCTGGCGAACATGTCGCACGAGCTGCGTACGCCGCTGAACTCGCTGCTGATTCTGGCCAAGTTGCTGGCCGACAACGCCGAGGGGAACCTCTCCCCGAAGCAGGTGGAGTTCGCCGAGACGATCCACGGCGCC
This sequence comes from Streptomyces sp. NPDC002446, assembly GCF_053595675.1. Taxonomy (NCBI): domain Bacteria; kingdom Bacillati; phylum Actinomycetota; class Actinomycetes; order Kitasatosporales; family Streptomycetaceae; genus Streptomyces; species Streptomyces sp. NPDC002446. Next base: position 9,390 of record NZ_JBSFYC010000060.1, read on the forward strand.
GGCAGCGACCTGCTCCAGCTGATCAACGACATCCTCGACCTGTCGAAGGTCGAGGCGGGCAAGATGGACGTCAGCCCGACGCGGATCGCACTGGTCCAGCTCGTCGACTACGTGGAGGCCACGTTCCGGCCGCTGACCGCGGAGAAGGGCCTGGACTTCTCCGTACGGGTCTCGCCGGAGCTGCCCGCCACGCTGCACACCGACGAGCAGCGGCTGCTGCAGGTGCTGCGCAATCTGCTGTCCAACGCGGTGAAGTTCACCGACACCGGCGCCGTCGAGCTGGTCATCCGGCCGGCCGGCGCGGATGTCCCGGTGGCCATCCGCGAGCAGCTGCTGGAGCACGGTTCGCTGCGCGACCCGGACGCCGACATGATCGCCTTCTCGGTGACCGACACCGGCATCGGCATCGCGTCCAGCAAGATGCGCGTCATCTTCGAGGCGTTCAAGCAGGCGGACGGCACGACCAGCCGCAAGTACGGGGGCACCGGACTGGGCCTGTCCATCAGCCGGGAGATCGCCCGGCTGCTGGGCGGTGAGATCCACGCCGCCAGTGAGCCCAACCGCGGCTCCACGTTCACCCTCTACCTGCCGCACAACCCGGGCGGGCTGCCGCCGCAGGGCTACCCGCAGCTGGTGGCCGGCGGGCTGGCGATGGACGCGGAGGCGCGCGAGACGGAGGCCGGACGGGAGGAGGCCGAGGAGGTGCCGGACCGGGAGCGGACCGGGGGCAGCCTCAACCGGCGTCGCCGCCGGGCGGTTTCGGGCCATCAGCGCCGTTTCGCGCTGCCCGCCCGGCCGACGTCCCCGGCGCCGCAGCCCGCGCCCCCGGCACCGGCCCAGCCGGCCGAGCGGCAGGCGGCCGAGGAGCCCTGGATCGGCAACGGCCAGGATCTGGTGGATCCGGCCTTCGACGGCGGCTTCCACGGCGAGAAGGTGCTGATCGTCGACGACGACATCCGCAACGTCTTCGCGCTCACCAGCGTCCTGGAGCAGCACGGGCTGTCGGTGCTGTACGCGGAGAACGGCCGGGAGGGCATCGAGGTCCTCGAACAGCACGATGACATCGTCCTGGTGCTGATGGACATCATGATGCCGGAGATGGACGGCTATGCGACCACGGCCGCGATCCGCCGGATGCCGCAGTTCGCCGGGCTGCCCATCATCGCGCTGACCGCGAAGGCGATGAAGGGCGACCGGGAGAAGAGCATCGACTCCGGGGCATCCGACTACGTGACCAAGCCGGTGGATACCGATCATCTGCTGTCGGTCATGGAGCAATGGATGCGGGCGGAGTGACGGGGCGTCCAGTATGGGGGCCGTAAGAGGATCACCGCGTGCTGACTGAGTGTTGCCGCGCACGTGTGGAAGTGCAGGATCCGGGGAACCTTCTGGTCTCTGTCTGCGTTTCTGCTACGTGCACAGTGACATCGCGGTGACAGGGTGTGGCGACAGGCGGGGTGCAGCTACCATGACCGGCACAAGGACGGGCGGCGTGACGGAGTCGTCCCCTGGGGCGGCGTCCGGTTCCATGCCGGGGCGAGGAGGACGGGCCATGGTGCAGAAGGCCAAGATCCTCCTGGTCGATGACCGGCCGGAGAATCTGCTGGCGCTGGAGGCGATCCTCTCCGCGCTCGATCAGACACTGGTGCGGGCATCGTCTGGGGAGGAAGCGCTCAAAGCACTGCTCACGGACGATTTCGCGGTGATTCTGCTCGATGTGCAGATGCCGGGTATGGACGGATTCGAGACCGCCGCGCACATCAAGCGGCGCGAGCGCACCCGCGACATCCCCATCATCTTCCTCACGGCCATCAACCACGGCCCGCACCACACCTTCCGCGGTTACGCGGCCGGGGCGGTCGACTACATCTCCAAGCCGTTCGACCCGTGGGTGCTGCGCGCAAAGGTCTCGGTCTTCGTCGAGCTGTACATGAAGAACTGCCAACTGCGCGAGCAGGCCTCCCTGCTGAGGCTGCAGCTGGAAGGCGGCCGGCCGAGCGCCGATGAGGCGAGGGAGTCCGCGGGGCTGCTCGCGGAGCTCTCCGCGCGGCTGGCCGCGGTCGAGGAGCAGGCCGAGGCGCTCTCCAAACAGCTGGACGAGACGGCGGACGCCGCCGCCGTTGCCACCGCGGCCCATCTGGAGCGCAAACTGACCGGGCTGCGCAGGGCGCTGGACGCCCTGGAGCCGGGGTCGGGCAGCGCCGCCGGATAACTGACGGGCCTTCATGGGGCGGGCGCGCGACACGGATGGGTGAAGCGCCGTGCGCTCGTGTCATGCGCGCGTTCGCCTGTAATCTCGTCGCCATGGCCTCACGTACGTCCGGCAAGGGAACCCAGAGCACGGCGGGCCCCTCGAAGCAGCGCGCCGGACGGTCCGGGGGCGCGGCCAAGAAGACCGCCGCGAAGAAGGCGCCCGCGCGGCCGCCCGCCAAGAAGGCGGCGGCGAAGAAGAGCCCGGCGAAGAAGGCGCCCGCCAAGAAGGCCGCGCCCAGACCCGCGCCGTCACCGACCGGCGGTGTCTACCGCCTCGCCCGTGCCTGCTGGCTGGGGCTCGCGCACGCCATCGGGGCGCTGTTCCGCGGAATGGGCCGGGGGGCGAAGAACCTCGACCCGGCGCACCGCAAGGACGGCCTGGCGCTGGGGCTGCTCGGCCTGTCGCTGGTCATCGCGGCCGGCACCTGGTCCAACCTCTCCGGCCCGGTCGGCGACCTCGTCGAGCTGCTGGTGACCGGTGCCTTCGGCCGGCTCGACCTGGTCGTGCCGATACTGCTGGGCGGCATCGCGCTGCGCCTCATCCGGCACCCGGAGCAGCCGGAGGCCAACGGGCGGATCGTCATCGGGCTGTCCGGGCTGGTCGTCGGCGTCCTCGGGCAGGTCGCGATGGCCTGCGGGTCGCCGGGCCGGGGCGACGGGCTCGCCGCCATACAGGATGCCGGCGGCTATGTCGGATGGGTGGCGTCCAAGCCGCTGATCTTCACCGTCGGACAGACCCTGGCCGTGGCGCTGCTGGCGCTGCTGACCTTCTTCGGGCTGCTGGTGGTCACCGCGACGCCGGTGAACGCCATCCCGCAGCGGCTGCGGGCGCTCGGCGTCCGGCTGGGCGTGGTGCACCCCGACGAGCCCGTGGCGGACTTCGACGAGGCCGGGGAGTACGCGCAGGAGTGGCGCGAGCCGCCGGTCCGCAAGCCGCGGCGCAGCGCCGCGGCGGCGCCCGCCGCGCACGATCCGGACGCCATAGAGGAGGCGGCGCTGGCCAAGCGGCGGCGCCCGCGGCGGGCCGCCGGGCAGCCGGCCGCGGACCGGCCGATGGACGCGGTGGACGTCGCCGCCGCGGCCGCCGCCGCGCTGGACGGCGCGGTGCTGCACGGCGTCCAGCCTTCTCCCCTCGTCGCCGGGCTCAGCAGCGGCATCTCCGGTGAGCACCGGGAGCCCGCGCCCGGGTCCGCGGACAGCGCGGCACAGGGCGGCAAGGTGCCGCCGGCCCGGGAGGCGGAGCCGGCGCCGCCCGCCGCCGAGCGGACCGTGGCCGTGCCGGACTTCACCAAGGCCCCGCCCGAGCCGTCCGGCGACCTGCCGGCGCGCGCCGAGCAGCTGCAGCTGTCCGGCGACATCACCTATGCGCTGCCCTCGCTGGACCTTCTCTCGCGCGGCGGCCCCGGCAAGACCCGCAGCGCCGCGAACGACGCCATAGTGACCGCGCTGACCACGGTGTTCCAGGAGTTCAAGGTGGACGCCGCGGTCACCGGCTTCACCCGCGGCCCGACGGTCACCCGCTACGAGGTCGAGCTCGGCCCGGCCGTCAAGGTCGAGAAGATCACCGCGCTGGCCAAGAACATCGCCTACGCCGTCGCCAGCCCCGACGTGCGCATCATCAGCCCGATCCCGGGCAAGTCCGCGGTCGGCATCGAGATCCCCAACACCGACCGCGAGATGGTCAACCTCGGCGATGTGCTGCGGCTGGCCGACGCCGCGGGCGACGACCATCCGATGCTGGTGGCGCTCGGCAAGGACGTCGAGGGCGGCTACGTCATGGCCAACATGACCAAGATGCCGCATGTGCTCGTCGCGGGCGCCACCGGCTCCGGCAAGTCGTCCTGCATCAACTGCCTGATCACCTCGGTGATGGTGCGGGCCACGCCGGAGGACGTGCGGATGGTGCTGGTCGACCCCAAGCGGGTCGAGCTCACCGCGTACGAGGGCATCCCGCACCTGATCACGCCGATCATCACCAACCCCAAGCGGGCCGCCGAGGCGCTGCAGTGGGTGGTCCGCGAGATGGACCTGCGCTACGACGACCTCGCGGCCTACGGCTTCCGGCACATCGACGACTTCAACGAGGCGGTGCGCAGCGGCAAGGTCAGCCCGCCCGAGGGCAGCGGGCGGGAGCTGGCGCCGTACCCGTATCTGCTGGTGATCGTGGACGAGCTGGCGGACCTGATGATGGTCGCGCCGCGCGATGTGGAGGACTCGATCGTCCGCATCACCCAGCTGGCGCGCGCGGCCGGTATCCATCTGGTGCTCGCCACCCAGCGGCCGTCCGTCGACGTCGTCACCGGCCTGATCAAGGCCAATGTGCCCTCCCGGCTCGCGTTCGCCACCTCCTCGCTCGCCGACAGCCGGGTCATCCTCGACCAGCCGGGTGCCGAGAAGCTGATCGGCAAGGGCGACGGGCTGTTCCTGCCGATGGGTGCCAACAAGCCGGTCCGTATGCAGGGCGCGTTTGTGACCGAGGCCGAGGTCGCGGCGGTGGTCCAGCACTGCAAGGATCAGATGGCGCCGGTCTTCCGCGACGACGTCACGGTGGGCAGCAAGCAGAAGAAGGAGATCGACGAGGACATCGGCGATGATCTCGATCTGCTCTGTCAGGCCGCTGAGCTGGTGGTTTCCACCCAGTTCGGGTCGACGTCGATGCTCCAGCGCAAGCTGCGGGTGGGGTTCGCCAAGGCCGGCCGGCTGATGGACCTGATGGAGTCACGGAACATCGTCGGGCCGAGCGAGGGCTCCAAGGCGCGTGACGTTCTGGTGAAGCCGGATGAATTGGACGGAGTGCTGGCGGTGATCCGGGGGGAGGCTACGGAGTAGCACACACATCCGGGTCACTCGTACGAGAGAAGCAAGCAACCGTTTCTTCTGCCGATACGTCAAGTTGAGGGAGGCGAGAGGGCGATGCTTCATCATCAAGCCCTTGGTACCCGCCACGGGCGTTCTGATGGCGTACAAACCCCGCCCTCCCGCTTGCCCGACCCTTTCGCTCCACCCCTAGACTGAACTTCCAGCAGGTGGCTACACGCTCGAAAGGCGCCCCCGTGTCCATCGGCAACTCCCCCGAAGCAGACCGGCCTTCCGTCGGTCGTGCCATCCAGCAGGCCCGTGTCGCAGCGGGACTGACCGTCGAAGAGGTCAGTACGACGACGCGGGTGCGCATCCCCATCGTTCAGGCGATCGAGCAGGACGACTTCTCGCGCTGTGGCGGCGACGTCTACGCCCGGGGACACATCAGAACGCTCGCTCGCGCCGTCTCCCTCGACCCCCACCCGCTGATCGAGCAGTTCGACGCCGAGCACGGCGGACGGCCCGAGCCGACCCTGGCCTCCCCGATCTTCGAGGCCGACCGGATCCGCTCCGAGCCGCGCCGTCCCAATTGGACGGCCGCCATGGTCGCGGCGATCGTCGCCGTGGTCGGCTTCGTCGGCTTCACGCTCTTCACCGGCGGCGATCGGAGCGACAGCGGCCCGATCACGGCCGGCGACACCAACGCCAAGCCCGCGCCGGCCCCCACCCGCCATCCCTCGACGATCAAGCCTCCCCTCAAGCCCGAGCCCTCCGACAGCGCGGTCGCCGGGCTGCCGAAGGACAAGGTCACGATCAAGATCACCGCCCGCGACGGCCAGAGCTGGGTGTCCGCCAAGGACGCCAACGGCAAGCTGCTGGAGGACAGCCTGCTCAAGCAGGGCGAGTCCAAGACGATCACCGACAAGAAGCGGATCGACCTGGTCCTCGGCAATGCCCCTGTCGTACAGCTGTACGTCAACGGCAAGGAGGTCAAGGAGATCGGCGAGAAGGGCCCGGTGGAGCGGCTCAGCTACACGCCGGGGGACCCGCAGGCGGGCTGAGAGCGCCCGTTCTGAGGGCGTCCGCCGCCCGGCCCGGGTGCCCGGGGCCGGCGGCGGAGACCTGCGCGCCGAGGGTGTGTCCGGGACGAAGTAGGCTGAGCCCTATGCCCGAACGCCGTACCGTCGCCCTTGTCACCCTTGGCTGCGCCCGTAACGAGGTGGACTCGGAGGAGCTCGCAGGCCGCCTGGCGGCGGACGGCTGGGAGCTCGTCGAGGAAGCCGCCGATGCCGATGTCGCCGTCGTCAACACCTGCGGCTTCGTCGAGGCCGCGAAGAAGGACTCCGTCGACGCCCTGCTGGAAGCCAACGATCTGAAGGATCATGGCAGAACCCAGGCCGTGGTGGCCGTCGGCTGCATGGCCGAGCGCTACGGCAAGGAGCTCGCCGAGGCGCTGCCCGAGGCGGACGGGGTCCTCGGCTTCGACGACTACAGCAGTATCTCCGACCGTCTGCAGACCATCCTGAGCGGCGGAAACGTGGAAGCCCACGCGCCGCGCGACCGCCGCAAGCTGCTGCCGATCAGCCCGGCCGAGCGCCAGGGCGCCGCCGGTGTCGCGCTGCCCGGCCACGCGCAGACCGCGTCCGGCGAGACGGCCCCGCCGGAGGACCTTCCGGAGGGCGTCGCGCCGGCCTCCGGGCCGCGTGCCCCGCTGCGCCGCCGTCTGGACTCCAACCCCGTCGCCTCGGTGAAGCTGGCCTCCGGCTGCGACCGGCGCTGCACGTTCTGCGCCATCCCGTCCTTCCGCGGCTCCTTCATCTCCCGCCGGCCCTCGGACGTGCTCGGGGAGACGCGCTGGCTGGCCGAGCAGGGGGTCAAGGAGATCATGCTGGTCTCCGAGAACAACACCTCCTACGGCAAGGACCTCGGCGACATCCGCCTGCTGGAGACGCTGCTGCCGGAGCTGGCGGCCGTCGACGGCATCGAGCGGATCCGGGTCAGCTATCTGCAGCCGGCCGAGATGCGGCCCGGCCTGATCGACGTGCTGACCGGGACGGACAAGGTCGCGCCGTACTTCGACCTGTCCTTCCAGCACTCCGCGCCCGGGGTGCTGCGGGCGATGCGGCGCTTCGGCGACACCGACGGCTTCCTGGCGCTGCTGGAGCAGATCCGTACGAAGGCGCCGCAGGCCGGTGCGCGCTCCAACTTCATCGTCGGCTTCCCCGGGGAGAGCGAGCGCGACCTGGCGGAGCTGGAGCGCTTCCTCACCGAGGCCCGGCTCGATGCCATCGGCGTCTTCGGCTACTCCGACGAGGACGGCACCGAGGCCGCCTCGTACGAGGACAAGGTCGATCCGGACGAGGTCGCCGAGCGGCTGGCGCGGGTGTCGCGACTGGCCGAGGAGCTGACCGCGCAGCGGGCCGAGGAGCGGGTCGGCGAGACGGTGCGGGTGCTGGTCGACCAGGTCGACGACGAGGACGGCATCGTCGGGCGGGCCGCCCACCAGGCGCCGGAGACCGACGGCGTCACCCTGCTCACGACCGGCCAGGAGCTGCTGCCCGGTCGTATGGTCGAAGCAAAGGTGGTCGCCAGCGAGGGCGTGGACCTCGTGGCCGAGGTGCTGTCGGTGGACGGCACGGGGTGTACCGAGGAGGCGGGCAGATGACCGGAGTCCCGGCTTCCGCAGCTGGTGGGCCGCGCACGGCGCCGGCCGTCCGGCAGGCCGGGCTGTGGAACATCGCCAACGTCCTGACGATGATGCGGCTGGTGCTGGTCCCGGCCTTCGTCCTGCTGCTGATGCACGACGACGGAACGGACCGGGCCTGGCGCGCCTTCGCCTGGGCCGCGTTCGCCATCGCCATGATCACCGACGTCTTCGACGGACATCTGGCGCGCACGTACAACCTGGTCACCGACTTCGGCAAGATCGCCGACCCGATCGCGGACAAGGCGATCATGGGGGCCGCGCTGATCTGCCTCTCGGTGCTGGGGGATCTGCCCTGGTGGGTGACGGGCGTGATCCTCTTCCGCGAGCTCGGCATCACGCTGATGCGGTTCTGGGTGATCAAGCACGGGGTCATTCCGGCCAGTCGTGGCGGCAAGATCAAGACACTGGCGCAGGGCACCGCGGTCGGGATGTACGTCCTGGTGCTGACCGGTCCACTGGCGACCTTCCGCTGGTGGGTGATGGCGGTGGCCGTCGTGCTGACGGTCGCCACCGGACTCGACTACGTCCGGCAGGCCCTGCTGCTGCGCCGGGCCGGGCAGGCCCGTGAGCGGGCCGCGGAGGCCGCAAGGGACACGGGCCGGTGACCGGGCCGGGTTCTGCCGCGGCCGGGGCGCTGGAGCTGCTCGCCCGGCGCGAGCAGAGCCTGGCGGTGGCCGAGTCGCTGACCGGCGGACTGGTGGCGGGCGCGCTGACCGCCGTCCCCGGGGCCTCGCGGGTCGTCCGGGGCTCGGTCACGGCGTACGCCACCGAGGTCAAGCGGGAGGTTCTGGGCGTCGACGGCGCCCTGCTGGCGGCGCGCGGGGCGGTGGACGCCGAGGTCGCGCGCCAGATGGCGGACGGTGCCCGGCGGGTGCTGGGCGCCGACTGGGGCATCGCCACGACCGGTGTGGCCGGGCCCGACCCCCAGGACGGACAGCCTGTGGGCACCGTTTTCGTGGCGGTCCGGGGCCCGGAAGGGGCCGGAGCGGTGCGCCGGCTGGCGCTGTCGGGCGATCGCGACCGGATCCGCCAGGACACCATCGACGCCGTGCTCGCACTGTTGTTGAGCGAACTCACAGAAAATGCGCGGGCACAGGATACGGAACAACACGGGGGGAATGGATGTTTGCAGCCCTGAGTGAACACGTACTTGCGCCCGGCACACGTACGGCCCGAGGCGGTACGGTGGGGCGAGAAGGATCCGGATCCGAGGTCCGAGGAGGGAGCCAGCGATGATTCTGCTTCGTCGCCTGCTGGGTGACGTGCTGCGCCGACAGCGTCAGCGCCAGGGCCGAACCCTGCGCGAGGTCTCGTCCTCCGCCCGGGTATCGCTCGGTTATTTGTCCGAGGTCGAGAGGGGCCAGAAGGAGGCGTCCTCCGAGCTGCTCTCGGCGATCTGTGACGCGCTGGATGTGCGCATGTCCGAGCTCATGCGGGAGGTCAGCGACGAGCTCGCGCTCGCCGAGCTGGCAGCGTCCGCGGCCGCGAGCGACCCGGTGCCCGCACCGGTGCGGCCGAAGCTCAATTCGGTGTCCGTCACGTCGCTGGCCGGTGTGCCGGAGGAGCGCGTGACCATCAAGTCCCCGGCCGACGTCGTGGATGTCGTCGCGGCCTGACACCCCTGTTCGTACGTACCGAGCCCCGGCGGGCAGCAGCCCGCCGGGGCTCTGCGCTGCCCGGGAGGACGGGACGGACGACGGCGGTGCGCGCTCCCGGCCGGCCCGCCCGAGCCGCCCGGAGCGGACGATTCATTTATACGATGGCGAAATGTAATGAATCGCCCGATTGATTACGGGTGCTTTCCTCCGTAGACCCCCTGATCACTCGCCGTATGGCTCGCCTGAACAGGAGTATCTGGATGTCTGTCGTCAAGAGCACACTGTCCGACGAAGACCGCAGCACCGTCGGGACCGCCCTTCAGGGAGCCCTCGTCGACCTGGTGGACCTCTCCCTCGTGGCCAAGCAGGTGCACTGGAACGTCATCGGCCCGCGCTTCCGCTCCGTACACCTCCAGCTCGACGACGTGGTCGCCAGTGCGCGCAAGCACGCCGACACGGTGGCCGAGCGGGCGTCCGCGATCGGGGTGTCCCCCGACGGCCGGGCCGTCACCGTCGCCAAGACCAGCGGCATCGGTGAGGTGCAGGACGGCTGGATCAAGGACGGTGAGGTGGTGCGGGCGATGGTGAGCGCGCTGGGTGCGGTCATCGCCCGGATGCGCGAGCGGATCACCGCCACCGCCGAGCCGGACCCGGTCAGCCAGGACATCCTCATCGGCCTCACCGCCGACCTGGAGAAGCACCACTGGATGTTCCAGGCCGAGGCCCATCACTGATCAGGGCGTGCGGTGGTGCCTGTGCGCCGGAAGTGCGCCGGTGCGCTCTCCCCGTCGACGGCGAGCCCCGTCTAGCGTCGGCCGGAGGAGGCACCCATGGCGAGGCGTGGATTCCCGGCCCGTGAGCCGGCTGCCCGGCGGCCGCGGGCCGTGCCGGGGCGCTGGATATCCGCGGTCGTCGTCGGGGGCCTGTGGTGGTGGGCGGCGGTCCGGCTGGTGGTGTGGCCGCAGTCGGCGGGTGTGGTCGAGGGGGCCGTGACGCTGGGCGGCTGGGGGCTGAGTCTGCTGCCGGTGCACTGCGTCCCGTGGACGGGGCGGAGCGAGGGCAGATGCCGGCGGGGCCTGATCCGGGGGGTTCGGGCGGTGCTCACCAGGGCATGGCGACGCCGCCGTTCGGACGGAGGATCTGGCCGGTCGTGAAGGACGAGGCGTCGCAGGCCAGATGGAGCACGGCATGCGCGACGTCCTCGGGCTCTCCCACCCGCCCCAGCGGTGACCTCCGGATCATCGGCCGTTCCGCCTGCTGCTGGGCCTCGGCGCTGTGGCGGTCGGTCATCGGCGTGCGTATCCAGCCCGGAGCGACGGCGTTGACGCGGATGCCGTGCCGGCCGACCTCCGTGGCCAGGGTCCTGGTGAGCTGCACGACGGCGGCCTTGGCGGCGCCGTAGCAGAGCAGGCCGGGCGCGCCGGTGTCGATCGCGCCGGAGGCCATGGTCACGATGGATCCCCGGGTGGCGGTGGCGATCATGGCGCGGGCGGCCTCCTGGCAGCCGTAGAGCACGCCCTTGAAGTTGGTGCTCCACACCCGGTCCAGATCCTCTTCCGCGGTCTCCAGTACGGGGGAGGAGTGCATGATCCCGGCGATGTTCGCCATCACGTCGAGCCGGCCGGTGGCCGCGCGGGCGGCGTCGACCACGGCGGCGACCTGGTCGCGGCGGGTGACATCGAGGGGGTGCGGATGCGCGGCGCCGCCCGATGCGGTGATCGCCGCGGCGGTCGCCCGCGCGCCCCGTTCGTCGAGGTCCGCGCAGTGGACGGTGGCGCCGGCCTCGGCGAGGAGGACGGCGGTGGCACGGCCGATGCCCCTGGCCGCGCCGGTGACGAGCGCGGTGCGTCCCGTGAGGTCGTACGCCGTGAGGGGCATGACGCGAGGGTAGGGAGAGATCTGACGGGGCGTCAATTGGTGGGACGGGGGTCGTGTGCCTCAGGGGCCGGTGGGCGGCCCCGGCTGGTCCGGCTGGCAGGCGGGGCACCAGTAGGTGACGCGTTCCTCCGCGGCGGGATCCTGGTCGGCGGTGTGCACCGCCGTACCGCAGCGCAGGCAGGGGCGGCCGGCCCGGCCGTAGACCCACAGCCGGCGATCGGGCCGGCTGCTGGGAGTGGTGGTGCGGGCCGGGCGCCGCTTGTTGGCCTCCAGGAGCTTCTTGGCGAGCGCGGGCACCCGCTCCGGGGCGGGGAGCTCTCCGATGGGCAGCCAGGGGGAGGCGCGCAGCACGAAGCACAGCTCGGACTTATAGACATTGCCGATCCCGGCGAGGTTGCGCTGGTCGAGAAGGGCCTCGCCCAGGGGCCGGCGGGGGGCGGCGAGCAGCCGGCGCAGGGCCTCGGCGGGGTCCCAGTCCGGGCCGAGGAGGTCGGGCCCCAGATGGCCGACCACCCGGGGCTCGTCGTCGGTGCGCAGCAGATCGAGGACGGGGAGGCGGTAGCCGACGGCGGTGTGCCCGGCGGTGCCGAGGACCGCCCTGATCTGGTGGGCCGGGCCGCCGCGCCAGCGCTCGTGCGGACCGTAGATCTTCCAGGCCCCGTCCATCCGCAGATGGGAGTGCAGGGTCAGCCCGCCCTCGAAGCGGGTCAGGAGGTGCTTGCCGCGGGGGACCACCGCCAGCACCTCGCGGCCGGTGAGGTCCACCGTCGCCAGCCGGGGAACGCGCAGGTCGCAGCGGGTCAGCGGCCGGCCGGCCAGCGCTTCGTGGAGGCGCTGGGCCAAGCGCCAGACGGTGTCGCCTTCGGGCATGCCACCATCATGCCGGGCGCGGCGGGCGGGGGCGGGGTCGCGGGCCGCGGCTCCGTCGGCGGTGGGCCGGCCGGGCCGTCAGCCCCGCAGTCGCAGCCCCCGCGGGGTGGGGTGGAAACCGGCCGGCTCCAGGGTGGTGGCGAAGGGGGAGGTGAGGGCCGCGGCGCCGTTGATGCGTTCGGTCGTGATCGTGCCCAGCGCGCCGGCCCGGGCGGCGTCGACGAGCGCCTCGACCGCGAGCCGGAGGCGGGGGTCCGTGGCCGCCTGGGCCGGGTCATGACCGAGCGGCCAGATGAGCAGGGTCTTGCCGCCCCGCTCCATATAGAGCGTCAGCTCACCGTCGACCAGGACGACGAGCGAGCCCGCCTTGCGCCCGGGTTTGTGGGTGCAGCCCTCCGGCGGATCGGGCCAGGGCAGGGCGGCGCCGTAGGCGTTGGCCGGGTCGGCGGCGGCCAGGACGAGGGCGCGCCGCGGGCCGCCGGACCGGGAGCCGGCCGGGCTCCCGCCCGGCAGCGCCTCGTCGGCCGCGCGCTCCCGCTGGGTGCTGACCGCCCGCAGCCGGTCCACCGCGCCGTCCATCGCGAACTGGGCGGCGCCCAGCCCCTCGACCACATAGCCGCGACGGGCCTGACCGGACTCCTCGAACGCCGACAGGACCCGGTACGCCGCGGAGAATCCGCCCTCGACCCCTTCGGCGGCGACCGCCCCGCGGGTGACGATGCCGTGCCGGTCCAGGAGCGTACGGGCCAGCGCATGGGCGCGGTGGGTGGCGTCCGTCTCGGGGGCGGGCAGCAGCGACCAGCGCCCGCCGACGGTCGGCGGGCCGGAGCGGGAGGCGGTGGGGCGGCCGCCTCCCGCTCCGGCCCGCCCGGTCAACGATCCGTATCTGCCGCGCGGGATGGCCCGCCGGGCGCGGTGGGCGGTCGAGCCGGCCGTGCGGCCGGAGCCCAGGAGGGCGCGCAGCGGGGCGAGGGTGTCGTTCGTCAGCCGGCCCGACCAGGCCAGATCCCACAGGGCGTCGGCCAGTTGGGGGTCGGTGGCGTCGGGGTGGGTGGTGGCCCGGACCTGGTCGGCGAGCTGGCGGAAGAACAGGCCGTAGCCGGGGGCGAGGGCGGTCAGCAACGACTCGTGCAGGGCGGTCAGTTCCAGGGGGAGGGGCGGCGGGAGCAGCAGCGGGGCGGATTCGGCGAGATGCAGGGAGAGCCAGCCGTCCTTGCCGGGGAGCGCGCCGGCGCCGGCCCACAACACCTCGCCGGTGGCGGTGAGTTCGTCCAGCAGGGCGGGGGTGTAGCCGCCGACGCGGGACGGCAGCACCAGCTTCTCCAGGGCGGAGGCCGGCACCGGCGCGCCCTGCAGCTGCTCGATGGCGCGCACCAGCCCGTCGATGCCGCGCAGGCTGTGTGACGCGCCGGCGAGCGGCGCCGGCTGCCCGATCGGCTGCGCCGGGCGTGGCGCGCTGACGTGCTGCCACTGGGGCAGGAACGCGGCGAGCGCGGCGGGCGGCACCGGCTCCAGCTCCTCGCGCAGCGCGGCGAGCGAGCGGCGGCGCAGCCTGCGCAGCACCTGGGCGTCGCACCACTCCTGGCCGATGCCCGCGGGGTGGAACTCCCCCTGGACGACGCGTCCGGAGGCCGCGAGGCGGTGCAGCGCCCCGTCGGTGACGGCCGTGCCCAGGCCGAAGCGGGCGGCCGCCTGCTCGGAGGTGAACGGGCCGTGCGTGCGCGCGTAACGGGAGAGCAGGTCGCCGAGCGGGTCCTTGACCGGTTCGGTGAACGACTCCGGGACGCCGACCGGCAGCGCCGTGCCCAGTGCGTCGCGCAGCCGTCCGGCGTCCTCGACGGCGGCCCAGTGGTCGGCGCCGGCGATCCGCACCCGGATGGCGCGGCGGGCGGCGGCCAGCTCCTCCGGCCACGCCGGGTCCGCGCCGCGCTCGGCCAGCTCGGCGTCCGTCAGCGGACCCAGCAGCCGCAGCAGGTCGGCGACGCCCTCGGCGTCCTTGACGCGCCGGTCCTCCGTACGCCACTGCAGCTCGCGCTCCAGCTCGGCCAGCACCTCGGCGTCCAGCAGCTCGCGCAGCTCGGCCTGGCCCAGCAGCTCGGCCAGCAGCCGGGAGTCCAGCGACAGCGCGGCGGCGCGGCGCTCGGCGAGCGGGGAGTCGCCCTCGTACAGGAACTGGGCGACATAGCCGAACAGCAGCGAGCGGGCGAACGGGGACGGCTCGGGGGTGGTGACCTCCACCAGGCGGACCCGGCGGGCCTCGATGTCGCCCATCAGCTCCGTCAGGCCCGGTACGTCGAAGACGTCCTGGAGGCATTCGCGGACGGCCTCCAGCACGATGGGGAAGGACCCGAACTCGCTGGCCACCTGGAGGAGCTGGGCGGCGCGCTGGCGCTGCTGCCACAGCGGGGTGCGCTTGCCGGGGCTGCGCCGCGGCAGCAGCAGCGCACGGGCGGCGCATTCGCGGAACCGGGAGGCGAACAGCGCGGACCCGCCCACCTGGTCCGTGACGAGCTGATCGACCTCGCCCTGGTCGAAGGCGACGTCGGCGGCCCCGACGGGGGACTGCTCCGGGTCGTACTCCGCGCCGCGGGCGGCCGGGCCCGGATCGGCCGACGGGCCGAAGCCGCCGTCCCCGTCGAGGAGGTCGAGGCCCATCAGATCGGCGTCCGGCAGCCGCAGGACGATGCCGTCGTCGGCGTGCATCACCTGGGCGTCCATGCCGTAGCGCTCGGCGAGACGGGCGCCGAGGGCCAGCGCCCAGGGGGCGTGGACCTGGGCGCCGAAGGGGGAGTGGACGACCACCCGCCAGTCGCCGAGCTCGTCGCGGAACCGCTCGACGACGATCGTGCGGTCATCGGGGACATGGCCGCAGGCCTGCTTCTGCTCGGCGAGATAGCCCAGGACGTTGTCGGTGGCCCAGCCGTCGAGACCGGCGGCGGCCAGCCGGGACCGGGCGTCCTCCGGGGACATCGAGCCGATCTCCCGGAGGAACGCGCCCAGCGCACGGCCCAGTTCGAGGGGGCGGCCCAGCTGGTCGCCCTTCCAGAACGGCAGCCGGCCGGGGACCCCGGGGGCGGGGGTGACCAGCACCCGGTCGCGGGTGATGTCCTCGATGCGCCAGGACGTCGTGCCGAGCGTGAAGACATCGCCGACGCGGGACTCGTAGACCATCTCCTCGTCCAGCTCTCCCACCCGTCGCCCGCCCCCCTTCCCAGAGTCCCCGCCGGCGAGGAACACGCCGAACAGGCCGCGGTCGGGGATCGTGCCGCCGGACGTGACGGCCAGGCGCTGGGCCTGCGGGCGGCCCGTGACGGTCTGCGCGACGCGGTCCCACACCAGGCGCGGCCGCAGCTCGGCGAAGGCGTCGGAGGGGTAGCGGCCCGCGAGCATGTCCAGCACGGCCGTGAACGCCGACTCGGGGAGCGCGGCGAACGGGGCGGCCCGCCGGACGACGGCCAGCAGCTTCTCGACGTCCCAGGTGTCCATCGCGGTCATGGCGACGAGCTGCTGGGCCAGCACGTCCAGCGGATTGGCGGGCACCCGCAGCGCCTCGATGGCGCCCGAGCGCATCCGCTCGGTGACCACGGCCGCCTGCACCAGATCGCCGCGGTACTTGGGGAAGACGATGCCCGTGGAGACCGCGCCGACCTGATGCCCGGCCCGGCCGACCCGCTGCAGCCCGGAGGCGACCGACGGCGGCGACTCCACCTGGACGACCAGATCGACCGCGCCCATGTCGATCCCCAGCTCCAGACTGGACGTGGCCACCACGGCCGGCAGCCGGCCCGCCTTCAAGTCCTCCTCCACCTGGGCGCGTTGTTCCTTGGACACCGAGCCGTGGTGCGCGCGGGCCAGCAGCGCCGGCGCCCCCTTGGCGGCGCCGGCCTGGGCCATCAGCTGCGCCGGGGAGTGGTGCTCGGGGAGGGCCGTGGCGGAGCCGCGCGCATCAAGCACAGCGCCGGTGGAGCGCTCGTAGGCGATCTCGTTGAGGCGGTTGCACAGCCGCTCCGCCAGACGGCGGGAGTTGGCGAAGACGATGGTGGAGCGATGGGCCTGGACGAGATCGGCGATCTTCTCCTCGACCTGCGGCCAGATGGACGGCTTCTCGCCCGTCTCCCCCTCCTGTACCGGTGCGCCGCCCAGCTCGCCCATGTCCTCCACGGGCACGACCACCGAGAGGTCGAAGCGCTTCTGGGACGGCGGCTGGACGACCTCCACCCGGCGCCCGGGCGACAGATAGCGGGCCACCTCCTCCACCGGCCGCACCGTCGCCGACAGCCCGATCCGGCGCGCGGGGTGCTCCAGCAGCTCGTCCAGCCGCTCCAGGGACAGCGCCAGATGCGCGCCGCGCTTGGTACCGGCCACCGCGTGCACCTCGTCCACGATCACCGTCTCGACGCCCGCGAGCGCCTCCCGGGCCGAGGACGTCAGCATCAGGAACAGCGACTCGGGGGTCGTGATGAGGATGTCCGGGGGGCGGTTGGCGATCGACCGGCGCTCCGCGGGCGGCGTGTCCCCGGAGCGGATGCTGACCGTGATGTCGGGCTCCGGCAGCCCCAGGCGGACCGACTCCTGGCGGATGCCCGTCAGGGGACTGCGCAGATTGCGCTCGACGTCGACCGCCAGCGCCTTCAGCGGTGAGACGTACAGCACCCGGCAGCGCTTCTTCGGCTCGGCGGGCGGCGGCGTGCTCGCCAGCGCGTCCAGCGACGCGAGGAAGGCGGCGAGGGTCTTGCCGGAGCCCGTCGGCGCCACCACCAGGACGTCCGAGCCCGCGCCGATCGCCCGCCAGGCGCCCTCCTGCGCGGCGGTGGGCGCGCTGAACGCCGCGGCGAACCAACCGCGGGTCGCGGGCGAGAACGAGTCGAGCGCTGCCTTGGCCATGTCCCCCATCGTGCACCGCACCACTGACAACGCGGCCCCGCGCCGGCCCCCGTCCGCCGCGGACAGGGCCCCGCACCGCCCGTCCATGCTGTGGACGCGCAGGTCGGGAGCGGTCCCGCGGCCGCAGAATGGGGGCATGGCCACGGCGAGCGGGGACGGCGCGATCATCGGCGGGGCGCCCGGCGCGGACACCGTGCCGCAGGCGCGCGGGGAGTGGGCGCGCCACTGGCGGTACGCCGGGCTGCCCGGCCTCGACCTGCTGCGCGCCCGCTACGTCCGGCACGCCTTCCCCCGCCACGCCCACGACGGCTACGTCGTCTGCGCGGTCACCTCCGGCATCGAGGAGGTAGGGCTCCAGAACGGCACCGTGCGGGCCGGCCACGGCGGCATCATCATGATCAACCCGGAGGTCGCCCACACCGCGCGGGCCGGTGCGCCCGAGGGCTGGTCCTACGCCACTCTCTACCCGTCGTCCGAGGTCGTCGCCGAGATAGCCGAGGAGACGACGACGCTGCGCGGCACCGCCGGATTCGCCCGCACCACCGCCGAGGACCCGCACCTCGGCCGCATGATCACCGAGATCCACGGGGCCGCCGAGGCGGGCAACGCGCTCGCCGCCGACAGCCTGCTGCGGATCGCCGTCGCCCGGCTGCTGCGCCGCTACGGCGGCCCGCTCCCGGCCCGTACACCGCGCAGCGCGGGCGCACGCACCGCCGCCCGCGCCCGCGCCGTCCTGGAGGAGCGGATGCCCGACCCGCCCTCCCTGGAGAAGCTGGCGCAGGAGCTCGGCACCAGCCCCTTCGCCCTGCTGCGGGCCTTCAAGGCCGCGTACGGCATGCCGCCGCACACCTGGCTCATCGATGCCCGGGTGCGCCGGGCCCGCAGGCTCCTGGAGGCGGGCACCGCACCCGCCCAGACCGCCCTGGCGGTCGGCTTCAGCGATCAGCCCCATCTGAACCGGCACTTCACCCGGATCGTCGGCGTGCCACCGGGGGCGTACCGCAGGGAGCGCGCGGGGTAGCGGGCGGCCGCAAGAACGTACAAGACCGCCAAGGGCACCCACTCCTAAGGTCCGGGGCGTGCCAGAACAGACAGAGATACGCACCACCGGCCCGGCCGCGCCGCCGGGAGCGGCAAACCCGGCCAAGCCCGACTCCGCCGTCGTCAGGGACGCCCTCGGCGTCGGCGTCGCCGTGGGCCTGTCCGGATTCGCCTTCGGCGTCACCTCGGCCGGCGCCGGCCTCAGCCTTCTGCAGACCTGCGCGCTCAGCCTGCTGGTGTTCACCGGCGCCTCGCAGTTCGCGCTGGTGGGCGCGCTCGCCGCGGGCGGAAACCCGCTCACCGCCGCGGCCGGAGCCTTCTTCCTCGGTGTCCGCAACGCGTTCTACGGACTGCGGCTGTCCGCCGTCCTCGGCTACCGGGCGACGGTCAGGCCCTTCGCCGCCCACTGGGTCATCGACGAGACCTCCGCCGTCACCCTGGCCCAGCCCGACCGCCGCAGCGCCCGTCTGGGCTTCACCGTCACCGGGCTGAGCCTCTACGCCCTGTGGAACCTCACCACCTTCCTGGGAGCCCTGGGCGCCGAGGCACTCGGCGACACCGACGCCTGGGGCCTGGACGCCGCCAGCCCCGCGGTCTTCCTGGCGCTCCTCGCGCCGATGCTCAAGACCACCGTCGAGCGGGCGGCGGCCGGGCTGGCCGTGGTGGTGGTCATGGTGGCGCTGCCGCTGCTGCCCACCGGCGTCCCGGTCCTGCTCTCCGCGCTCGCCGCGCCCGCCGTCCTCGTCGTACAGGGGCGCCGGGAGCGGGCACGGGCGGCGCGGGAACCGGGCGCGGGCCGGGCCGGCAGCGCGAGCGAGAGCGCGGCGCGCCACAACGGCAGCGCGGCATGCGGCACCGCCACCGAGGAGGACCGGGCATGAGCATCTGGATCGCGATCGGCGCCACCGCCGTCGGCTGCTACCTGGTCAAGTACCTCGGCCTGTCGGCGCCGGCCGGCGTACTGGAGCGCCCGCTCGTCAAGCGGCTGGCCGCGCTGCTCCCGGTGGCCCTGCTGGCGGCGCTCACCGCCCAGCAGACCTTCAGCGACGGCCGGTACCTGATGCTCGACGCCAGGGCCGCGGGCGTGGCCGCCGCGGCCCTGGCGCTCGTCCTGCGGGCGCCGTTCCTGCTGGTCGTCGGCGTCGCCGTGGTCGTCACCGCCGGGGTGCGGGCACTGACCGGGTGACGTCCCCCCGGCGGGCGGGGCAGCCCGCCCGCCGGGCCACCGCCGACGGCCCGGCCCCCGGGCGGACGCTCAGCCGAGGGGCCGCCGGTAGGCCCGCAGGGTCAGCAGCGCCCTGAGCGTCACCATCGGGCGGCTCTCCAGCGAGGTCCCCGGGGCCCACGCCCGCCAGTTGATCGGCCAGCCGCCGTCCTCCTCCTGGAGCGCGGCGAGGTGGTCCAGTGCCCGGTCCATCTCCTGATCGGTGAACCAGCTGCGGGCCAGTGAGCCGGGCGCGGCCGCGAAGTCGTACGCCAGGTGATGCTCCCCGGGGGCGTACCCCTCCGCCACCGGGACGTCCGCGGCGCGCTCCGGGTCCAGCAGCACCAGGCCCTGCTCCCGTACGAGCCGGCCCAGCCGCTCGGCCGCCGCGGCCGCCCGGGGCCGGTCCGGGGCGCCGTCCAGGAAGGCCACCGCCGCCTCGACCTCGTACGGATGGGTCTCCTTCAGGGACTCCACGGCCGCCCAGCAGTAGTCCGTGGCCCGGAACAGCCAGGCGTGCCACACCTCGTTGCGGTGCAGCATCCCCACCACGGGCCCGGTGGCCAGCAGCGCGCTCGGCGGATCGTCGACCACCGGGATCCACGGCGCCGCGGGATAGCCCCGCAGCGAGGGGTGCAGCGCGGGCAGCGCGCCCTGCGGGGTCGAGATCTTCGTCAGATAGCGGCAGATCCGCTCCACCTGGCGGCCGTCACAGCGCCCGATCTGATCGAGGACCTTCAGGGCGTGCGCGGTGTGCAGCGGCTGGCTGACGGGGCCGCGCAGATCGGGCTCCAGGGCGTGGCCGTAGCCGTCGTCGTCATTGCGGTACGCGGCGAGCGCGGTCTCGACCGGGTCCGCCCCGCCGCCGAGGAAGTGGTACTCGAAGAGCCGCTGTTCCAGCACCCGGGCGGTCAGCCAGACGAAGCGCTCGGCGCGCGCCAGAGGGGTCGGGGAGGGGCTTGCGTTTTCGGCCATGGCCCGACCGTAGGGCCGAAACTGCCCGGTGACAGCGGCTCCCGCATCGCTGCCCTCCCAGGGCGGGATACTGGGGGCATGCGGTTGACGGTCTTCTGGCAGCGGATGGCGGATCATTTCGGCGCGGGCTACGCCGACTCCTTCGCGCGCGATCATGTGATGTCCGGCCTCGGCGGCCGGACCGTCCACGAGGCGCTGGACGCGGGCTGGAGCGCCAAGGAGGTCTGGCGGGTGGTCTGCTCGGTGATGGACGTGCCGCACGACAAGCGCTGAGCGCGGCGGCGGGGCGCCGCCCGGTCACGGCCCGGCCGGAAAGCCCCGCAGGCCGGGCATCGCGGACGGAGCCGCGGGCCAGGACCGGAACTGTCAGCGCGGTGCGCGACACTTGGCTGCGTGCCCGTGTCTGATGAGATCACCAGCAACGACGTTCCGCGGTCCGAGGACCGGCGCGCGGACCCGCCCGAGGCGCGGTCCGACGCGCGGATGCCGCGCTGGCTGCCGCGCGCCATGGTGCTCGCGCTCGCCCTCGTGGGGTGCTACCAGCTCGCCATCTGGGGATTCCACCAGCTGATCACGCTGCTGCTGAACGTACTGATCGCCTTCTTCCTGGCGCTGGCCGTCGAGCCGGCGGTCGACTGGATGGCGGCCCGCGGCATGCGGCGCGGGCTGGCGACGGGGCTGGTGTTCCTGGGCATCCTCGTCGCCGCGGCCGGCTTCTTCACGCTCCTGGGCTCCATGCTCGCCGGCCAGATAGCCACGATGGTCGAGGAGTTCCCGCAGTATCTGGACTCCGTCATCAGCTGGATGAACAGCACCCTGCACACCCACCTCTCGCGGGTCGAGGTGCAGAACAACCTGCTCAGGTCCGACTGGCTGCAGAAGTACGTCCAGGACAGCGCCAACAACGTCCTGGCCGTCTCCGCGACGGTGCTGGGCAGCCTGTTCAACCTCCTGACGGTGGCCCTGTTCTCGTTCTACTTCGCCGCCGACGGCCCCCGGCTGCGCCGTGCCCTGTGCTCGGTGCTTCCGCCCCGCCGCCAGACGGAGGTGCTGCGCGCCTGGGAGATCGCCGTCGCCAAGACCGGCGGGTACCTCTACTCCCGCGGCCTGATGGCGCTGATCTCCGGCATCGCGCACTACGTCCTGCTGGAGCTGATGGGCGTCCCCTACGCCCCCGCGCTGGGCATGTGGGTGGGCCTGGTCTCCCAGTTCATACCGACCATCGGCACGTACATGGCGGGCGCGCTGCCCATCCTCATCGCGTTCACCGTCGACCCCTGGCACGCCCTGTGGGTCTTCGGCTTCGTCGTGATCTACCAGCAGTTCGAGAACTACCTCCTGCAGCCGAGGATCACCGCCAAGACGGTGGACATCCACCCCGCCGTCGCCTTCGGATCGGTCGTCGCCGGTACGGCCCTGATGGGTGCGGTCGGTGCGCTCATCGCGATCCCGGCGACGGCGACCCTGCAGGCGTTCCTCGGCGCATACGTCAAGCGCTACGACGTCCCCGACGACCTGCGGGTCCACGGCAGGGCCGGCACCGGGCGGGCCGCCCGCCTCCTCGCCCGCATCCGCCGCACGCCGGACGAGGCACGGCCGGGGCCCCTGCAGAAGGCCCCGACGGGCCGGGACGGGCAGGGCGGCCGGGAAGGTCAGTGACGCTCCGCCCATGAGCCGGGCGGGCGGCGGCTCGCACAGGCGGGCCGCGGGTACCGCTTGACAGTAAAATCGAACATCCATTCTCATGGGGGATCCGGCCCGTGATTCCGGGGATTTCGCGGAGTTATCCACAGGCTGGAGCCGGGTCCGGGCGCATTGTCAGTGGCAGGCGTTAGCGTCATGGACGTGAAGCGATCGACTCAAGCAAATCGGGTGGAACCCATGGCAGGCACTGACCGCGAGAAGGCGCTGGACGCCGCGCTCGCACAGATTGAACGGCAATTCGGCAAGGGCGCCGTGATGCGCATGGGGGAGCGGTCGAAGGAGCCCATCGAGGTCATCCCCACCGGATCCACCGCGCTCGACGTGGCGCTCGGCGTCGGCGGTCTCCCCCGCGGCCGCGTCATCGAGGTCTACGGCCCGGAATCCTCCGGTAAGACGACCCTGACCCTGCACGCGGTCGCGAACGCCCAGAGGGCCGGCGGCTCCGTGGCGTTCATCGACGCCGAGCATGCCCTCGACCCGGAGTACGCGAAGAAGCTCGGTGTGGACACCGACGCCCTGATCCTGTCCCAGCCGGACAACGGCGAGCAGGCCCTGGAGATCACGGACATGCTGGTCCGCTCCGGCGCGCTCGACCTCATCGTGATCGACTCCGTCGCCGCCCTGGTGCCGCGGGCCGAGATCGAGGGTGAGATGGGCGACTCCCACGTCGGTCTCCAGGCCCGGCTGATGAGCCAGGCGCTCCGTAAGATCACCAGCGCGCTCAACCAGTCCAAGACCACCGCGATCTTCATCAACCAGCTCCGCGAGAAGATCGGCGTGATGTTCGGCTCGCCGGAGACCACGACCGGTGGCCGCGCGCTGAAGTTCTATGCCTCGGTGCGTCTGGACATCCGCCGCATCGAG
Source organism: Streptomyces sp. NPDC002446 (assembly GCF_053595675.1). Classification (NCBI taxonomy): domain Bacteria; kingdom Bacillati; phylum Actinomycetota; class Actinomycetes; order Kitasatosporales; family Streptomycetaceae; genus Streptomyces; species Streptomyces sp. NPDC002446. The sequence continues at coordinate 32,167 of NZ_JBSFYC010000060.1, forward strand.
ACCCTCAAGGACGGCACGGAAGCGGTCGGCAACCGCACCCGCGTCAAGGTCGTCAAGAACAAGGTCTCCCCGCCCTTCAAGCAGGCCGAGTTCGACATCCTCTACGGCCAGGGCATCAGCCGTGAGGGCGGCCTGATCGACATGGGTGTGGAGCACGGCTTCATCCGCAAGTCCGGCGCTTGGTACACCTACGAAGGCGACCAGCTCGGCCAGGGCAAGGAGAACGCCCGCAACTTCCTCAAGGACAACCCGGATCTCGCCAACGAGATCGAGAAGAAGATCAAGGAGAAGCTCGGTATCGGCGTCAAGCCGCAGGACCCGGCGGCGGAGCCCGGCGCGGACGCCGCGGGCGCGGCCGCCGACCCGGCCGCCGCCGCTCCGGCTCCGGCGGCCAAGGGCGCCAAGGGTTCCAAGGCCGCCGCGGCCAAGAGCTAGCCCGCCATGACACGGCGAACGGAATGGCCGGACAGCGAGGACACGACCAGCAGCGCTGCCGGTGACGCCGAGACCCGTAGCGGCCGCAGGGGCCGTGATGGCCACGAGAACAGCGGTGGTTCCGCCTCGTCGAGGGCCGAGCCGGGACCACCGCGTACCCCCGAGGAGCAGGCGCGGGCCATCTGCCTGCGCCTGCTCACCGGGAATCCGCGTACCCGCAGACAGCTGGAGGACGCCCTGCGCCGGCGGGGCATCCCCGACGAGGCCGCACAGGAAGTGCTGTCCCGCTTCGAGGACGTCGGGCTGATCGACGACGCGGCCTTCGCCGACGCCTGGGTGGAGTCCCGCCACCACGGGCGCGGCCTGGCCCGGCGCGCTCTGGCCCGCGAACTGCGGACCAAGGGGGTGGACTCCGCCCTGATCGATGTGGCCGTCGGCCGCCTCGATCACGAACAGGAGGAGTCCACCGCCCGCGAGTTGGTCGACCGCAAGCTGCGTGCCACCCGAGGACTGGACCGCGAGAAGCGCCTCCGCCGCCTGGCCGGAATGCTGGCCCGCAAGGGCTACTCGGAGGGCCTCGCCCTCCGCGTCGTCAAACAGGCCTTGGAGGCGGAGGGCGAGGATCCGGAACTGCTGGAGCAGCATCTGCCGGACGCCTGACCCGGAAACGGGGACACCAGGAGGCGCGCACACGCGGACACCAGGAGGCCCGGGTCCGGGCAGCCCGGTGCACCGTGCGGCCAGCGGACAGGGAGGCCAGCGGACAGGAAGACCGGCGGACAGGAAGACCGGTGCACCGTGAAACCAGCACAGGAAGACAGGCGGACAGGGAGGCCAGAGGGCTGGGAGGCCAGAGGGCTGGAGGCCGCGGGCCGGGACGGGGCGGAGGTCAGACCCGTACCGGCAGTCCCGCTCCTCGCCAGGCCTGGAAGCCGCCTGCGAGGTCGGTTGCCCGGTGCAGGCCCAGTTGGCGGAGGGAGAGGGCGGCGAGCGTGGAGGCGTAGCCCTCGTTGCAGATGACGACGACCGGCAGATCGTGGTGGGTCGCCTCCGGGGCACGGTGTTCGCCCGTGGGGTCGAGGCGCCATTCGAGCTCGTTGCGTTCCACGATCAGGGCGCCGGGGATGGTGCCGTCACGCTCCCGCAGCTGGGCGTACCGGATGTCGACCAGAAGGCCGCCGGCTTCCTGGACGGCGGCGGCCTCCCGGGGGCCCACCCGCGCTCCCAGCTCGCGCCGGGCGCGTGCCAGCAGTTCGTCGACCGCGCTCATACCGAAACCTCGCTCGCCGGAACCCCGCTCCGCTCGCTCATGTCCATTCCTCCGGGCGCTCGACCTCTTCGAGGCGCAGTACGTCGCCGGTGCGGCTGTAGCGGCGCATCAGCGGCAGCGGCGGATAGTAGGCGTGCACCGACACCGCATGGGTGTCCTGGGAGATGTTGAGCACCTGGTGGACATGGTGCGGGCCGAACGCCCGGCCGCGGCCGTCGCTGAGCCTGCGCTCCCGGTCCACGTCATCGGCGAGTTCCAGGGTCTTCCAGCCCTCGGTGGGCAGCTGGACGGCGAGCGACTGTTCCGTCAGCTCACCGGCGGCCGCCGCGAAGGCACCGCGGGAGCCGCCGTGGTCGTGCCAGCCGGTGCCGGTGCCGGGCGGCCAGCCGATCAGCCAGGCCTCGCTGCCGCCCGGCCCGTCCAGCCGGATCCAGGTGCGGCCTTCGGGGTCGAGCGGGAGCGAGGAGACGAGCGCCGCGTCCTCGGCGGTGCGGCGGACGAAGTCGAGGAGTTCGGATGCGCTGGGCCCGCCGTCATCGGCGAGGGCACGCGGGCGCGCGGAGGTACGTACGTCGGGCACAGGAAACCGTCCTGAGTGGTGATCGCGAAGAGGCGCGGCTGCCGACAGGGGCAGGTGGCCGCGCGGGAAGGGGATGCGGATCAGCAGGACGGACGACACATGCAGCCCGCATAGCGGACCAGGTCCAGATGGACCCTCCGCCAGAATCGCGAGCTGTGATCAGTCACTCTCGGAGTGAAGCATGGAGGTTCCCACAGGGTCAACCGCGGCGGACCCGTCGCCGTCGCCGCTCTCGCCGTGCCCCGAGGTGCTCGGCGAGTCCGCCGCCCAGGGCGTTCCGGGCGTCTGGGCCGCCCCCGCCGCCCCCGACGGCTCAGGCTCCCCGGCAGGCCCGGCAGGCCCGGCAGGCCCGGCAGGCCCGGCCCGTCGGCCCGCACCGGCGCCGCGCCCATGGGCCCCGCCCCGTACCGCCTCCGCGCACGCGGCCAGTTCCGCCGGGCGGACGCCGGACAGTGCCGTGACCAGATGGCCGTCCGGGCGTACGACCAGCACGGTGTGGGCGGCGGCACCCGGGTAGGACTCCGTGACGAGGATCTCGGCGGGCATCGGCAGGGCGGCGACCGCGCTCGTCAGACGGGGCATCAGCCCCGCCGACTGCCAGTGCCGGCGGTCCCAGACGGTGGTGCCGGGGGCCACCAGCACCACCAGCAGCCCGCGGCCGAGGCGGTCGCGCAGCCGGACCGCCGACCCGTCGGACGCGGTCACCGCGACATCCGCGGCCGGCGCCCCGGGGGGCGTCTCGACGAGCGGCCCCTCGGCGGGCGGGGCGGGCGGTGCCAGCGGAGTGCGGGCGTAGACCGGCGGCGCACCCAGCGGGCCGCGGCCCAGATGGCCGTTGGTCAGCAAGGTGCTGCGGCCGCGCGCCGCGCCCGGGAGTACGGTGCGCCAGCGGGCCGAGCGGCCGTCCCGCAGCAGCGGCAGCGCCTGGTCCGCGGCGCGCAGCCGGGCCGCGACCGCGCCCCGGCGCTCGGCCTGGTAGCTGTCGAGCAGCAGCTCGGAGGCGCCGTGGTGCCAGGCCAGACCGAGCTTCCAGGCGAGGTTCTCGGCGTCCCGCAGCCCCTCGTCCAGGCCTTGGGTGCCCAGCGCGCCCAGCAGATGCGCGGCGTCCCCGGCGAGGAAGGCCCGGCCCTGCCGCCAGCAGCGGGCCAGCCGGTGGTGGACGGTGTGCACGCCGGTGTCGAGGAGCTCGTACGGCGGGACGAGCCGGCCGTGGCCGTGCCCGGCCGCCCCGGTCGGGTCCGGGCCGGCGGCGGTGCCGGGCTCCGCCGGGGATTCGGTGGTCCAGCCGGCCAGGGAGTCACGGATCCGGGCGACCAGGGCGTCCGGCGTGACCAGTTCGCGTCCCGGCGGCAGCAGCCAGTCCAGCCGCCAGACGCCGCCGGCCAGCGGGCGCGCGGAGACCTCGCCGCCCGGCCCGGCGCTGTGCCGGGGCGGCGAGCGGTGCAGCAGCGCCTCGCCGGGCCAGGGGAGTTCGCAGCGCAGCGCGGCCACCGCATGCCGCTCGACGGCCGTACGGCCCGGGAAGCGGATGTCCAGCAGCTTGCGCACGGTCGACCGCGGCCCGTCGCAGCCGATGAGGTAACTCCCGCGCCACCACGTGCCGTTGGCGCCGCGGGTGTGGGCGCTGACGCCGTGCTCGTCCTGCTCGACGTCGACGAGCCGGCTGTCGGTGACGATCTCGGCGAGCTTCTCGTGGGCGAGCGCGGCACGCAGGGCACGGGTGAGCGCGTGCTGGGGGAGGTGCACGGGGGACGCGAGGGCGGCGCCGGCCGCGTCGTCGGGGGCCGGTGCGGCGAAGGCGACGCGCTCGACCAGCCGCCGGCGGCGCATGATGCGCCAGGCCGCCCAGCGGGTGCCGGCGCTCTCCAGGGTGTCGGCGCAGCCGAGCCGCCCGACGAAGGCCGCGGTGTCCGGGCGGAGCACGGCGGTGCGGGCGGGCCGGGTGTCCTCCTCGCCGGAGGTCTCGTCGAGGACGACGGAGGGGACGCCGAGCCGGGCGAGGGCGAGGGCGAGGGAGAGGCCGACCGGGCCCGCCCCGACGACGATCACCGGGTCCACGGCGCAGCTCCCAGGGGCCGCTGGTGCGTACGGGACATGCGGGAACTGGCAGTTGGAGCCCGGTGCGTGATCACACAGCGTATGCAACCCACTGCGGCCGCTCGCGTCAAGTGACGGAGGCGGTGGCGCCGTTGCCACCGCCTCCGGACGGTCCCCTATGAGCCACGCGACGGCCCGCCGGACCGTCAGTCCTTCTCGGTCACCGGCCCGCCGGGCACCGGGTCGGCGACCTCCATGGCGTCGGTGGCTGCCACCGGCTCGTCGGCCGCGGCCACGGCGATACCGGTCTTCGCCCGCCGGCCGCGCCGCTCGATCCAGTTGGCGAGGGCGGACAGCGTCAGGCACATCGCGACGTAGATGGTGCCGGTGACGACGATGACCGGGACGTAGGTGTCGTTGCCGTTGACGATGATGTTGGTGCTCATCTGGCGGGCGATGAAGAGCAGTTCCTCGAACGTGATGATGTAGCCGAGGGAGGTGTCCTTCAGGGTCACCACGAGCTGGCTGATGATCGTCGGCAGCATCGCCCGGACGGCCTGCGGGATCAGCACCGTCGTCATGACCTGGGTCTTGCTCATGCCCAGTGCGTAGGCGGCCTCGCGCTGGCCCTTGGGCACGGAGTTGATGCCGGCCCGCAGCACCTCTGCCTGCACCGAGCCGTTGTAGACCGTCAGCCCGATGACCAGCGCCCAGAACTGCGGCTGGTTGTCGGTGAGCCCCAGGGCGCCCCGGTTGCTGAGCAGGATCACCCACAGCGCGTAGATCGTGATCAGCAGCGGGACGGCGCGGAAGAGCTCGATGAACCCGGCCGCGAACCAGCGGACCGGCTTGTGGTCCGAGAGCCTGGCCACCGCGAGCAGCACACCCAGCGCCAGTGACAGCACCGCCGCGACCGCGAAGACCTGAAGGGTCGTCAGCAGGCCGTCGCGGATGCTGGTCCGCACACCGGCGTTGTTGAAGATGTTCCACACCTCGGGCTCGAGCTGGCCCTCGGAGTTCAGCCGCATCACGACGAACGAGAGGAGTCCCAGTACCGCGAGGGCGCCGACCACGGTGTAGACGCGGTTGCGTGCCCTGGCCTTCGGGCCCGGCACGTCGTAGAGAACACTGGCGCCACTCATGCCGTTACCTCGCTTCGTTCCGCCCCGCCGGTGCGCGGCATCCCCGTCGTGCTGATCCTGCCCCGGCCGTCGGCCGCGGGGACCCCCGTGCCGTGTCCGCTCATCGGGCCACTCCCATCCGGCGCTCCAGCAGCCGGAAGACGCCGCTGATGGCGAAGGTGATGATGAGGTAGGCGAGCGCGGTCCACAGGAAGATCCAGGCGATCGCGTATCCCTTGTCGTTGAGCAGCTTGGAGACGTTGAACAGCTCGCCGTAGCCGAACGCTCCGGCGATCGCGGAGTTCTTCGTCAGCGCGATGAAGATGCTGCTCAGCGGCGGCAGGACGGTGCGGGTGGCCTGGGGGAGCACGATCTGGCTCAGGGTCTGGGTGAACGTCATGCCGATGCTGCGGGCGGCTTCCGCCTGCCCCAGCGGCACGGTGTTGATGCCGGAGCGCACCGCCTCGCACACGAAGGAGGAGGTGTAGAAGCCGAGCGCCAGAGTGGCGAGCACATAGGGGCTCGCGCCCTGGAAGAGGATCTGCGGTACGACGAAGAACGCGACCAGGAAGAGCAGCGTCAGCGGCGTGTTGCGCAGCACCGTGACCCAGGCCGTTCCGAAGGCGCGCAGCGGCGGAATCGGCGAGACCCGGAAACCGGCTATGAGCACGCCGAGTACCAGCGCGAGCAGGGCGCTGGACACGGTGATCGCCAGGGTTCCGAGAAATCCTTCCCGGAACTCGGGCAGATAATCGAGGAGTACGTTCATGGGGTCTCCGCGGTAGCGGTCATCGGGTCGACGGCGGGAAGTCAGTCACAGGCGGGGGAAGACACCGCGCCCCGTACACCCGCCGCGGCGGGCGTACGGGGCAGCGCAGTCCGGTGGGTGCGTGAGCGCCTCAGTACCGCGGCAGCGGCGTCTCCGGAGCGGTGAACTTCGCACCGGACTTGCCGAGCGTGCCCTCGTACGCCTTCTTGTAGTCGCCGTTCTTGATGTGGTTCTCCAGGGCCTTGGTGATCGCGTCGCGCAGGGCCTTGTCGGCCTTGTCCATGCCGACGCCGTAGGGCTCCTTGGTGAACGGCTTCTCCACGACCCGCAGCTTCTCCGGACGCTGGGCGGCGTAGCCCTTGAGGATCGCGTCGTCGGTGGTGACCGCGTCGACCTGGCCGTCGAGCAGGGACTTCACGCAGTCCGAGTACTTCGACTGCTCGCTGGTGTCGGCGCCGTACTTGGCCTTCTTGATCTCCTGCAGCGGAGTCGAGCCGACGATCGAGCAGACCTTCTTGCCCTTGAGGGTGTCCGGACCGGTGATGGCCTTGTCGTCCTTGCGCACCAGGAGGTCCGCGCCGGCGGTGTAGTACGGGCCCGCGAAGCCGACCTGCTTCTTGCGCTCGTCGTTGATCGTGTACGTACCGACGTAGTAGTCGACCTGGCCGTTGGAGATGGTGGTCTCACGGACGTTGGAGTCGATCGTCTTGAACTCGATCTGCTTCTCGGAGAAGCCCAGGTCCGCCGCGACCATCTTGGCGATCTCGATGTCGAAACCGGAGTACTTGCCGGTCGACGGGTCCTTGAAGCCCAGGAACGGCTGGTCGGCCTTGACACCGATGACGATCTTCTTGGCCTTCTGCGCCTTCTTCAGCACCGCGGAGTCGACCTTGACGCCCGAGGCGACCTTGTACGTGCCGCTGAAGACATCGCCGCCGGCCGGCTTGTCGCCCGCCGTACCCGACTCGCCGCCGCACGCGGTCGCCGTGGCCGCCAGCGCGAGCACCACCGCACAGGCCGAGGCCGTCTTACGCATCCTCATGGTGAACATCCTTTGGTTCAGCAGGTGTTGGCAATGATGGTGGCCCAACTACGGCCTCAGTGATGAAGGATCTTCGACAGGAAGTCCTTGGCGCGGTCGCTGCGCGGGTTGTTGAAGAACTGGTTCGGCTCGGCCTCTTCGATGATGCGGCCGTCCGCCATGAAGACGACCCGGTTCGCCGCGGAGCGAGCGAAGCCCATCTCATGGGTGACCACGACCATCGTCATGCCGTCCCGGGCGAGCTGCTGCATGGTGTCCAGCACCTCGTTGATCATTTCCGGGTCGAGCGCGGAGGTCGGCTCGTCGAACAGCATCACCTTGGGGTCCATCGCCAGTGCGCGGGCGATCGCCACGCGCTGCTGCTGGCCACCGGAGAGCTGTGCGGGGTACTTGTCCGCCTGGGTGCCGACGCCGACCCGGTCCAGCAGGGCGCGGGCCTTCTGCTCGGCGGTCGCCTTGTCCGTCTTGCGGACCTTGGTCTGGCCCAGCATCACGTTCTCCAGCACCGTCTTGTGTGCGAAGAGGTTGAAGGACTGGAAGACCATGCCCACGTCGGCACGGAGGCGGGCGAGCTCCCGGCCCTCCTGCGGCAGTGGCTTCCCGTCGATGGTGATGCTGCCGGAGTCGATGGTCTCCAGGCGGTTGATCGTGCGGCAGAGCGTCGACTTGCCGGACCCCGAAGGCCCGATCACGACGACGACCTCACCCCGGTGGATCGTCAGGTCGATGTCCTGGAGCACGTGCAGCGCGCCGAAGTGCTTGTTCACGTTGTCCAGCACGACCAGCTGGTCCCCTGTCTGTGCGGGACCCTCGGCGTTCTTGGTCACCGATACTTCGCTCATCGGCGTACAGCTCCGTCCTCCTCGGTTGGGGAGGACCCTAGGACGCCCCGCGACCAGCGTCATTACATCTGAGGGGAACTTGAGGATAACGATCCGGTCGCAGCGGAACACGCTGTGTGAGGAGGGGTGACGGTCAGCAGCACGGTGTGTTTGCCGCGGGAGTACCGGCTGGGTAACGGATGGCGGCCCGGAGGTGGCCGCCTCTTGACGCGCACGCTCCCCATCGCCGTAGATGCCCTTTGGCCTGTTACGCACGCACTCGGGAGGAGGCCTGAATGAGACTGCTGCTCGTCGAGGACGACGATCATGTCGCCGCGGCCCTGTCCGCGGTGCTCGCCCGGCACGGCCTGGCCGTCGTCCATGCGCGCAACGGCGAGGAGGCGCTCAAGGCCCTGCTGCCCGACGACGCCGAGCCCTTCGCGGTGGTGCTGCTCGACCTCGGGCTGCCCGACCAGGACGGCTTCGAGGTGTGCGGCCGGATCCGCAGGATCTGCGCCATCCCCGTGATCATGGTCACCGCGCGGTCCGATGTGCGCTCGCGCATCCACGGCCTCAACCTCGGCGCGGACGACTACGTCGTCAAGCCGTACGACACCGGTGAGCTGCTGGCGCGCATCCACGCGGTGAGCCGGCGCACGGTGCCCTCGCCGGAGCGCGGCGGCGAGCAGCCGGCCGAGGAGAGCGCCGACGGCCACACGCTGCGCCTGGGCGCGGTCACCGTCGAACTGCCCACCCGCCAGGTGTCCGTGGACGGCGCCGTGGTCCCGCTCACCCGCAAGGAGTTCGACCTGCTGGCGCTGCTCGCCCAGCGGCCCGGGGTGGTCTTCCGCCGGGAGCAGATCATCAGCGAGGTGTGGCGGACGAGCTGGGAGGGCACCGGCCGGACACTGGAGGTGCATATCGCCTCACTCCGCGCCAAACTGCGCATGCCCGCTCTGATAGAGACGGTGCGCGGGGTCGGCTACCGCCTCGTCGTCCCCGCCTCCCCGGCCTCCTGAAGACCGCCGCCGGCCCGTGCGCACCCGACTCCTTCCGCTCCTCATCGTCCTGATGGCCGGTGTGCTGCTCGCGCTCGGCCTCCCGCTCGGCGTCATCACGGCCGGTGTGGAGCAGCAGCGGGTGGTCGTCGACCGGATCGACGACGCCGCCCGCTTCGCCTCCCTCGCCCAGTTCGTCACCGCCCGCCCCGACGCCGACGCCCGGAACCAGACCCCCGAGGAGGACGAGCGGCGCGCCACCCTCAGCGCCGAGCTGGCGCGCTACTACGACCTCTACGGGATACGCGCCGGCGTCTTCTACCGCGACCGCACGCCGATGGCCGCGGCCCCGCGCGACCTGCCGGTGCCCGACGGCGGCGAGGGCGCCCAGGCCTTCAGCGAGGCGCTGGCCGGCCGCCGCAGCCACGATCCGCACCAGGTCTGGCCCTGGGACGAGGACGGCCGGATCCCGGTCGCCTCACCGGTCATCCGCGACGGCGACGTGGTCGCCGTCGTCGTCACCGACTCGCCGACCGGGCAGATGCGTTCGCGCGTCCTGCACGGCTGGCTGCTGATCGCGGCCGGCGAGTGCGCGGCGATGCTGGTCGCGGTCGCCGCGGCCTTCCGGCTCACCGGCTGGGTGCTGCGGCCCGTCCGCGTCCTGGACGTGGCCAGCCACGACATCGCCACCGGGCGGCTGAAGTCCCGGGTCGCCGCCACCGCGGGCCCGCCCGAACTGCGCCGGCTGGCCCGCTCGTTCAACGAGATGGCCGACAACGTCGAGGAGGTCCTGGAGCAGCAGCGTGCCTTCGTCGCCGACGCCTCCCACCAGCTGCGCAACCCGCTGGCCGCGCTGCTGCTGCGGATCGAGCTGCTCGCCCTCGAACTGCCCGAGGGCAACGAGGAGATCGCCTCGGTCCGCACCGAGGGCAAGCGGCTGGCCCGCGTCCTGGACGACCTGCTCGACCTCGCGCTCGCCGAGCACACCGCCGCCGACCTCCAGCTCACCGACGTCGCGGCGCTGGCCGCCGAACGCGTCGACTCCTGGCGCCCGTTGGCCGACGACAAGGGCGTTGACCTCACCTACGAGGGGCACAGCGCCGTCACCGGCTGGGCCGACCCGATCGCCCTCTCCAGCGCCCTGGACGCCGTCGTCGACAACGCCCTGAAGTTCACCCCCGCCGGCCGGCCCGTCACCGTCGGCGTGGCACCGGACGGGGAGTGCGTCCGCATCACCGTGGCCGACCGCGGCCCCGGCCTGACTGACGACGAGCTCGCCCGGATCGGCGACCGCTTCTGGCGCAGCGGCCGCCACCAGAACGTCTCCGGATCCGGGCTCGGGCTGTCGATCACCCGCACGCTGCTCACCGCGGGCGGCGCGGCCATCGACTATGCGCCGCATCCGCCGCACGGGCTGAAGGTCACCGTCACCGTCCCCCGCACCGCACCCTGACCAGGGCCCCGGCCGAGTGTGCTACCTTGAATGACGTTGCAGTTGTGGTACCCATGAACTTTGTGTGCGCCCGGAGGCTGGTAGCCCCGGGCGTTCCTTGTTTTCCGGAGGTTTCCGGTGTGGGGCAATCATCTCGGCGACAGGGAGGCCGCGAGGTGCGGTCTCCGGTTTGCCCCATGAAGGAGAAAAACATGGCTTCCGGCACCGTCAAGTGGTTCAACTCGGAAAAGGGCTTCGGCTTCATCGAGCAGGACGGCGGCGGCCCCGACGTCTTCGCCCACTACTCGAACATCCAGTCCCAGGGCTTCCGTGAGCTCCTGGAGGGCCAGAAGGTCACGTTCGACGTGACCCAGGGCCCCAAGGGCCCGCAGGCGGAGAACATCATCCCCGCCTGACGCCCCCGCGTCCCGCGGACGGGGCCCGCACCGGCCAGCCCGGTGCGGGCCCCACCCGTATGCAGCACCGCATCCCCGTCCCCTCGGCCACCGAGTGCCGCCCCACGGGAGCGTGCGCGACCGGCACGACCTCACCGTTCCTCTCCCTGAAGGGCATTCCGTGACACGAGCGACCGCATCGCGACCGAGCGCCGCCCCCCAGACGTCCGCACCGGCGTCCCCCGCGCCGGCCGACTCCTTCGACGAGTTTCCGCTGGCACCGGCCCTGCTCCCCGCGCTGCGCGCACAGGGCGTCACCCGGCCGTTCCCCATCCAGGCCGCCACCCTCCCCGCGACCCTCGCGGGCCGCGATGTCCTCGGGCGCGGGCGGACCGGCTCCGGCAAGACCCTCGCCTTCGGGCTCGCGCTGCTCAGCCGTACGGCGGGCCGGCGCGCCGAGAGCAAGCGCCCCCTGGCGCTGGTGCTGGTGCCGACCCGGGAACTCGCCGGCCAGGTCGCCGAGGCGCTCGCCCCCTACGCCCAGGCGCTGGGACTGCGCACGGCCACGGTCGTCGGCGGCACCTCGATCAACCGCCAGGTCGAGACGCTGCGCAAGGGCACCGAGGTGCTCGTCGCCACGCCCGGCCGGCTCGCGGACCTGCTGGACCGGCGGGCCTGCAAGCTCGACCAGGTCGCCGTCACGGTGCTCGACGAGGCCGACCAGATGACCGACATGGGCTTTCTGCCGCAGGTCACCCGGCTGATGGAGCAGGTCGACCCGGACGGTCAGCGGATGCTGTTCTCCGCCACTCTCGACCGCAACGTCGACAAGCTCGTACGCCGCTTCCTGACCGACCCGGTCACCCACTCCGTGGACCCGTCGGCCGCGACCGTCACCACCATGGACCACCACGTCCTGTACGTCGACGACGCCGACAAGCGCGCCACCGTCACCGAGATCGCCGCCCGCGAGGGACGGGTGATCATGTTCGTGCACACCAAGCGCGGTGCCGACCGGCTCACCCGGCATCTGCTCGCCCAGGGCGTGCGTGCCGCGGCGCTGCACGGCGGCAAGACCCAGCCGCAGCGCACCCGCACCCTGGAGCAGTTCCGCACCGGCCAGGCCGCCGCGCTGATCGCCACCAACGTCGCCGCCCGCGGCATCCACATCGACGGCCTCGACCTCGTCGTGAACGTCGATCCGCCGACCGAGGCCAAGGACTACCTGCACCGCGGCGGCCGGACCGCGCGGGCCGGGGAGTCCGGCACCGTCGTCACCCTCGTCACGCCGGGGGAGCGCCGGGAGATGACCCGGCTGATGCGCCAGGCGAAGATCACCCCGGGCACCGCGAAGGTCCGGCCCGGCGACGCCGAGCTGGCGCGGATCACCGGCGCGCGCACCCCGAGCGGGGTCCCGGTCGTGCTGGCCGCGCCGGCACCGGCGGCCGGCTCCGGTGCGAGCGGAGCGGCGAAGGGCGGCGGGGCGAACGGCGGCGGTGGCCGGCGCCGCCGCCCGGGCCGCGGCCGGCCCGCCCGCCGCACCGCCCAGGCGCCGCGCGCCTGACACCTCCGGCAGGACCGCCGGGCGGGGCGCTCAGGGCTTGACGGACACGTAGTAGCGCCGGGCGCCCTCGTGCAGCCGCAGCGGGTCGGTGAACACCGCCGTCCGCAGGTCCACCTTCTGGGCGGCGTGCACCTCGCGCCCGATCCAGTCGCGGCTGTCGATGACCGTGCGGGTGATGCCCTGGGTGAGGGCGGCGTCCGCGCGGTCCGTCGTCACCAGCAGGTTCGTCACCGCGATGGTCTTCACCGCCTCGCCGTCCTGGGCCCGCGGATAGGCGTCGGCGGGCATCACCGCCGCGCGGTAGTAGCGGGTGCGCTCGCCCTGCCGGTGCAGCCCCTCGGTCAGATCACCGAGCTGGACCAGCCGGACGGGGAACCGCTGGGCGAGGAGCTGCACCGCCGTCGTCGGCAGCCCGCCCGACCAGAAGAAGGCGTCCAGCTTCCCCCGCTCCAGCAGTTTCGGCATCCGGTCGATACCGACCCGCACGGGCGTGATGTCCTTGTCGAAGTCCAGCCCGGCCGCCTCCAGCAGCCGCCGGGTGATCAGCTGGACGCCGGAGCCGTCGGCGCCCACGCCCACCCGCAGCCGCCGCAGGTCCTTCGTCGAGCGCACCGCGGAGCCCTTCGGCACCACCAGCTGCATGTAGTCGTCGTACAGCCGCGCACAGGCCCGCAGCCGGTCCGCGCCGGGCTCGCCCCTGGCCCGGTACGTGGCGACCGCGTCGGCCGTCGCGATGGTGTACTGCGCGCGCCCGGCGACCAGCTGCCGCAGATTGTCGACCGACCCCTCGCTGCGGGCCAGCCGCAGGTCCACCTCCGGCATGTCGCGCGCCAGATCCTGTTTCAGCAGCTCCCCGTAGCGCGCGTACACCCCGGTCGGCACGCCCGTCGCCAGCGTGACCCGGCCGCCCGGGGCGGGCTCGCCGCCCGTCGGCAGCAGCCACCACAGCGCCGGCCCGAGGGCGACCAGCGCCGCGATCACCGCCAGCAGGGTGCGGCGGCCGGTGCGGGGGAGTGCGGTGAACATGGACGGGATCCTGCCAGCCGAACGGCCGGATGGGGAGGGGCGGGCCCCCCTTCCCGCAGGGGCGGAGATCGTCAGCCGGGCGGACCCGCGGGTCGCCCGTCCCCAAAACCGGCGAGGAACGCCTCGGTGACCGCGCAGTGCACGGCGGCCCCGACGGCGAGCGCGTCCTCCTCGTACACCACGTGGTTGGAGTGGTTGTCGGGCGCGGCCCCCGGTGTACGGTCCGCCGGGCACGCGCCGAGGTAGGCCATCGCTCCGGGGACGCGTCGCAGGACGTAGGAGAAGTCCTCGCCTCCCATCGTCGGGTGCGGCAGTTCCCGCACGTTCGCGGGGCCCACGACCGTGGATGCCGCGCCGCGCACCAGGGCGGTGAAGCCGGGATCGTTGTGCAGCGCCGGGTAGCCGTCGACCAGCTCCACGTCCGCGGTGGCCCCGTGGGCGGCGGCCACGCCGTGGGCCACCCTGGTGATGCCGTCGCGCACGGCCTGCCGGCTCGCCTCGCAGAGCGTGCGGTAGGTGCCGGACAGCTCCGCGGTCTCCGGGATGACGTTGCAGGCGCGTCCCGCGGTGATGGCGGTGACCGTGACGACGACGGGCTCGAAGGCGCCGATGGTCCGGGTCACCATCGTCTGCAGGGCCTGGACGATCTCGCAGGCGACCGGAACGGGGTCGAGCACCTTGTGCGGCGCGGCGGCGTGCCCGGCCCGCCCGTGCACCGTGATGCGCAGGGTGTCGGCGGCCGCGAACTGGGGCCCCGGCCGCAGGTGCACCGTTCCCGCCTCGTGGCGGGTCGCGATGTGCAGGGCGAAGGCGCCGTCGACCGGAGGGCCGTCGGCGGGGGAGAGCAGCCCCTCGTCGATCATCCGCTCGGCACCGCCGCCGAGCTCCTCCCCCGGCTGGAACATGAACACCACCCGGCCCGCCAGCGCGTCCCGGCGGGCCGCGAGCAGCCGGGCCGCCCCGATGAGCATGGCCGTGTGCGTGTCATGACCGCAGGCGTGCATGACACCGGGCACCTGCGAGGCGAACGGGAGTCCGGTGTCCTCCTGCTGCGGCAGGGCGTCCATGTCCGCGCGCAGCAGCATCGTGCGCCCGGGACGAGCGCCCTCCAGCACCGCCACGACGGAGCTGAGGCCCGCGCCGACCGACACCGCGAGGTCCAGCCCGGCGAGCTCCCGCAGGACCGTCGCCTGCGTCCGGGGCAGCTGGATCCCCACCTCCGGCGCACGGTGGATCTCGCGCCGTACGGCCACGATGCCGGGCAGCAGGTCCCGGGCCGCGGCGAGCAGATCGCAGGGCGGGACGGCCGCCGCGGCGGACGGCGGAAGCTGCGCGCTCACCGTCCGCCCACCGCCTCCAGCAGCGCGCGGACGGTCTGCGGGGTCCGGTCCGGCAGCCCGAGTTCGCGGCGCTCGTCCAGACCGCCGGGGTTGACCATGTTGAACTCGAAGACATAGGGGTAGGCGAGGTCGACACCGGCGAATCTGATGCCGTGGCGCAGCAGCCGGCCGCCGATGCGCCGGCACAGCCGTTCCTCGTCCGCGGTCAGCGCGGTATCGGTGCACTGGGCGCGGTGGGCGGTGTTGCCCCGGTGCTCGCCCGGGGCGAGCCGGTGCAGCTGCTGGGCCACCGGGCGGCCGGCCGCGATCAGCACGCGCTTCTCCTCGGCATGGGGCAGGTACTCCTGGAGGACGCAGTACCGGTTGCCGAAGCCCATGAGGCCTCCCTTGGCGAGGAGGTCGGTCAGGGCCGTGTTGCCGGTCATGGACTGCAGCAGGACCCGGTTGTTGCTCGACCCGGGCTCCAGGAGGTAGACGTCCGCACCGGCGTCGCCACCGGGCGGCTTCACGAGCCAGGTGGCCTCCGGGGCGGTCTGGTACTCGGCCCACAGCTCACTGAAGGAGTTCGACACCAGCGTGCGCGGAAGGTGCCCGGGAGGGACCACGGCCGGCAGCGCGGTCTTGGCGTTGAGCATCAGGATCCCGGTGACGTCGTTCACGAACGGCACCTGCTGGTTGAGCCACCACAGCAGCTGCCAGGCCGCCTCCTCGACCGACGGATGGGGGTAGTTGAGCACCCACACCAGGTCGATGTCCGCGAAGTCGCGCTGCTCGGGCTTGCCCAAAAGCGGCGCGAACGCCTCCAGGGCACCGTCGGGCTTCGCGAGCGGGCAGCGGATCTCGGCACCCACCGAGCACAGCCCGTTCACCGTGCCGATCCACACCTCGTGCCCCTCGGACATCAGGGTGTTGGCGTACAGGGCGTGGCAGCTGTCCAGTTCCGCGGCGGTACCGATGAGCAGCGCGATGCGCACGGGCAATCCCTCCTCGGTCGTCCCTCTGCAGCGATGGTCCTCCTCGGAGCGGAGAAAAGCCGCGAACCCCGGAACCGGGGCTCGTCGGCACCGCCGGACGTCCGGAAACGGTCCCTTGCGCGGCGTCTCGCCCGCCCCCGCCCCGCCCGCCCGCGGCCGGCGGACCGGCTCCCGGCTGCCGGGGACGGCGCTTCCCCGGCACCCCCTTACCCTTGAGGAATGACCAGCAGCAGCGACCGGAGCCACGCCGTGGACGTTCGAAACCCCAAGAGCTACGAAATCCGCACCTACGGGTGCCAGATGAACGTCCATGACTCCGAGCGGCTGTCCGGGCTGCTGGAAGAGGCCGGATATGTGCCCGCGCCCAAGGGCGGCGAGGGCGCCGACGTCGTGGTCTTCAACACCTGCGCGGTGCGGGAGAACGCCGACAACCGGCTCTACGGAAACCTCGGGCAGCTCGCCCCGAAGAAGGCCGCGCGCCCCGGCATGCAGATCGCCGTGGGCGGCTGCCTCGCCCAGAAGGACCGCGACACCATCGTCAAGAAGGCCCCCTGGGTCGATGTGGTCTTCGGCACGCACAACATCGGCAAGCTGCCGGTCCTGCTGGAGCGTGCCCGCGTCCAGGAGGAGGCCCAGGTCGAGATCGCCGAGTCGCTGGAGGCGTTCCCCTCGACGCTGCCCACCCGGCGCGAGAGCGCGTACGCCGCGTGGGTCTCCATCTCGGTCGGCTGTAACAACACCTGCACCTTCTGTATCGTCCCGGCGCTGCGCGGCAAGGAGAAGGACCGCCGGCCCGGCGACATCCTCGCCGAGGTCGAGGCCCTGGTCGCCGAGGGCGTCAGCGAGATCACCCTGCTCGGCCAGAACGTCAACGCGTACGGCTCGGACATCGGCGACCGCGAGGCGTTCAGCAAGCTGCTGCGGGCCTGCGGGAAGATCGAGGGCCTGGAGCGGGTCCGCTTCACCTCGCCGCACCCGCGCGACTTCACCGACGACGTGATCGCCGCGATGGCCGAGACGCCGAACGTCATGCCGCAGCTGCACATGCCGCTGCAGTCCGGCTCCGACCGCGTCCTGAAGGCGATGCGCCGCTCGTACCGCCAGGAGCGCTTCCTCGGCATCATCGAGAAGGTGCGCGCCGCCATGCCGGACGCCGCGATCTCCACGGACATCATCGTCGGCTTCCCGGGCGAGACCGAGGAGGACTTCGAGCAGACCCTGCACACGGTCCGCGAGTCCCGCTTCGCGCAGGCCTTCACCTTCCAGTACTCCAAGCGCCCCGGCACCCCGGCGGCCGACATGGAGGGCCAGATCCCCAAGGCCGTCGTCCAGGAGCGCTACGAGCGCCTGGTCGCCCTCCAGGAGGAGATCTCCTGGGAGGAGAACAAGAAGCAGGTCGGGCGCACGCTGGAGGTCCTGGTCGCCGAGGGCGAGGGCCGCAAGGACGACGCCACGCGGCGGCTGTCGGGCCGCGCCCCCGACAACCGTCTGGTGCACTTCACCCGCCCCGAGGAGCCGGTCCGGCCCGGTGACGTGGTGACCGTGGAGATCACCTACGCCGCGCCGCACCACCTCCTGGCGGAGGGCCCGGCCAAGGAGGTCCGCCGCACCCGGGCCGGCGACGCCTGGGAGAAGCGCAACGCCACGCCGGCCGAGCAGCCCAAGGGCGTCCTGCTGGGCCTGCCCACCATCGGGGCCCCGGCGCCCAGCCCCGCGCCCGCGGCCGGCTGCGGCTGCGACTGACCCGCGGCCGGTGACCGGGCCCGGGGCGTTACGCTGCGTGTCATGCTCGTAGCCGCCGCCATCTGCCCCTGCCCGCCGCTGCTCGTCCCCGACGTGGCCGCCGGTGCCGCACCCGAGCTGGACGCGCTGCGCGCCGCCTGCCTGGACGCGGTCGGTGTGCTGGCGGCGGCCCGCCCGGACCGGCTGGTGGTCCTCGGCCCCGCGGAGCGGGCCGGCCGGGGCGGGCACCCGCAGGGCGCCATCGGCTCCTTCCGCGGTTTCGGCGTCGACCTCCGGGTCACGCTGGGAGCCGCGGAGACCGCACCCGGGCGGGAGCTGCCGCCGTCGCTGGCCGTCGGCGCCTGGCTGCTGTCCCGTACGGACTGGGACGACGCCCCCGTGGAGGGGCTGGGCGTGGCGCAGTCGCTGCCCCGTGAGCGGTGCCTGGAGACCGGCCGGGAGCTCGCCGGGGCCGCGCCCCGGGTGGCGCTGCTGGTGATGGGCGACGGCAGCGCCTGCCGGACGGTGAAGGCGCCCGGCTACTTCGACGAGCGGGCCGAGGGCTTCGACGCCGCGGCGGGCCGCGCCCTGGGCGCCGCCGACCTCCCGGCGCTGACCGCGCTCGACGAGGAGCTGGCGGCCGGCCTCCAGGCGTCCGGACGGTCCTCCTGGCAGGTCCTGGCGGGCGCCGCCGAGGGCGCGGGCCTGACCGGCCGGCTGCTGCGCGAGGAGGCCCCGTACGGCGTGGGCTACTTCGTGGCCGCCTGGTCGTAGCCCCCGGGCACGGCAGCGGCCGCGGGGTGGGTCACC
>NZ_JBSFYC010000061.1:0-50102 GCF_053595675.1 Streptomyces sp. NPDC002446
CGCCGGGGTGACTTCCGCTCGTACCAGAAGCGCCCGCGCCGAGGACGGACCCCCGTACGGCCCCTCCGGCCCGCCCCACCGACGAACCCCGCAAGGCACAAGCCCCCAGCCCGCCGCACCGACGAACCCCGCAGAACACAAGCCCCCAGCGACCGCGTCGAGACACCAGGCCTCAGCCAGGACGGAGCCCCGCCAAACCCCCGTGCACCCCCCACCGGCCGTACGGCAGCATGGCCCCATGACCGCACTGCAGCGCGACGAGGCGCAGACCCGAGCCCGACTCATCGACGTCCACCGCTACACCGTCGAACTCGACCTCACCCAAGGTGAGGAACGCTTCGGCTCCAGTACGGTCATCCACTTCACCGCCAAGGCCGCCGGCGACACCTTCGTCGAGCTCAAGCCCGCCGAGCTGCACTCCGCCACCCTCGACGGCCACCCCCTCGACCCCGCGGCCCTCGACGGCAACCGCCTCCCGCTCACCGGCCTGGCCCCCGGCGACCACGAACTGCGCCTGGACGCCACCATGCGCTACTCCCGCACCGGCGAAGGCATGCACCGCTTCACCGACCCCGCCGACGGCGAGACCTACACCTACACCCAGCTGTTCCTCGACGACGTCCAGCGCGTCTTCGCCGCCTTCGACCAGCCCGACCTCAAAGCCGTCTTCGAGCTGACCGTCACCGCCCCCGACGGCTGGAGCGTCCTCGCCAACGGCATCACCGAGCACGTGGGGGAGGGCCGCTGGAAGGCCGCCCCCACCCCCCTGATCTCCACCTACCTCGTCGCCGTCGCCGCCGGCCCCTGGCACTCCGTACGCACCGAACACGCCGGACTGCCCTTCGGCATCCACTGCCGCCGCTCCCTCGCGCCCCACCTGGACGCCGACGCCGAGGAACTCCTCGACATCACCCGCCGCTGCTTCGACCGCTACCACGAGATCTTCGACGAGCCCTACCCCTTCGACTCCTACGACCAGGCCTTCGTCCCCGAGTTCAACTCCGGCGCCATGGAGAACCCGGGCCTGGTCACCTTCCGCGACGAATTCGTCTACCGCTCCGCCGTCACCGACACCGAACGCCAGACCCGCGGCATGGTCATCTCCCACGAAATGGCCCACATGTGGTTCGGCGACCTGGTCACCCTCCAGTGGTGGGACGACATCTGGCTCAACGAGTCCTTCGCCGAGTACATGGGCTACCAGGTCCTCGCCGAGGCCACCCGCTTCACCGACACCTGGACCGACTTCGCCGTCGCCCGCAAGGGCTGGGGCTACGACGCCGACCAGCGCCCCTCCACCCACCCCGTCGCCCCCGCCCCCGAGGACGTCCCCGACACCGCCTCCGCCCTCCTCAACTTCGACGGCATCTCCTACGCCAAGGGCGCCTCCGCCCTGCGCCAGCTCGTCGCCTGGATGGGCAACAAGGACTTCCTCACCGGCATCAACGACCACTTCGCCCGGCACCGCTTCGGCAACGCCACCCTCGCCGACTTCATCGACTCCCTCGCCCGCGCCACCGACCGCGATGTGCACGCCTGGGCCGCACGCTGGCTGCGCACGACCGGAGTCGACACCCTCACCCCCGTCGTCCACGAAGGCCGCGACGGCCACTGGAGCCTGGCCGTCGACCACACCGGAAGCCAGGACGGCACCCGCCCCCACCACCTCACCGTCGGCCTCTACGACCGCGACCCGCACACCCCCGGCCGCCTCGTCCCCCGCACCCCCCTGTCCTGGGACCTGCCCCACGACGGCGACCACACCGCCACCGGCGGCCGCCCCGCCCTGCTCCTCCTCAACGACCAGGACCTCACCTACGCCAAGGTCCGCCTCGACCCCCGCTCCTGGGACACCGCCCTCGACGCCCTGTCCGGGCTCCCCGACCCGCTGACCCGCTCCGTCGTATGGAACGCCGCCCGCGACATGGTCCGCGACGGCGAACTGCCGCCCACCGCCTACCTCGACGCCGCCCGCGCCCACCTCCCGCACGAAACCGACCTCGCCATCATCCAGGGCGTCCTCGCCTTCGCCCGCACCCAGATCGCCGACCGCTACCTCCCCCTCCCGGAGCGCCACACCGCCCTGGCCACCCTCACCGCCCTCAGCCGCGAGATACTCCGCCGCACCGAAGGCCCCGAGAACGGCACCACCAACGGACTGCGGCTCACCGCCGTACGCACCTACATCGACAGCGCCACCACCCCCGAAGGCATCCAGGACTGGCTCGACGACGGCAGCGTCCCCGGCGGCCCGCACCTCGACCCCGAACTGCGCTGGCGCATCCTCGGCCGGCTCGCCACCCTCGGCGCCGCCACCCCCGAGCTCATCGACGCCGAACTCGCCCGCGACCCCAGCGCCACCGGCCGCGAAGGCGCCGCCCGCTGCCGCGCCGCCCTCCCCGACCCGGCCGCCAAACAAGCCGCCTGGGACGCCCTGTTCACCACCGACGAGCCCACCGCCCTGTCCAACTACCTCTTCACCGCCACCGCCACCGGCTTCTGGGCACCCGAGCACCACGACCTGCTCCGCCCCTACGTCGCCCGCTACTTCACCGGCGTCCCCGCCCTCGCCGCCGCCCGCGGCCCGGCCGTCGCCGAAGCCGCCGGCCGCTACGCCTTCCCCGCCGCCTTCATCGACGAGGACACCCTCCGCCTCGGCGAAGCCTGCCTCGCCGACGGCGACCCCACTCCCGCCCTCCGCCGCAAGCTCATCGACCAACTCGACGATCTGCGGCGGGCGTTGAAGGTCCGGACGGCGGCCGCCGCCGGGTAGCGCGCACGGCACCACGGGTGCCGCCGGACCGGCAGGCGGCGGCACCCGAACACCTGCGGTACACCCGTACCACTTTCGGGTGGTATGACTGCGACCAGTGGATACGCAGCGTACGGGGAAAGTAACTTAGGGCCGCCTAACGGCTGTCCATGCGGACGGCCTCCCCGGCACAGCCCGCACCCCCGACAGAAGAGCGCCCCGATGCCCGTGCCCCCTGCCGGCACCGCCCTCGCAGGCGGCACCAACGGCCCCCGCGCACTGCGCCCCCTCCTCGACACCGTCCTCGACGCCCTCACCACCGGCGCCGAGGACCGCGCAGGACCGCTCCCGCCCGGCGGCCCCGACGCCGTCGCCCGCGCCGTACACGACGCCTGCCACCCCCTGCTCCCCGAACACGGCACAGGACCGCACGCCGCCCTGCGCACCCTCGTCCACACCCTCGCCGCCGGCGCCGCCGACCCCGCCGACCCCCACTGCGCCGCCCATCTGCACTGCCCGCCGCTGGCCCTCGCCACCGCCGCGGACCTCGCCGCCGGCGCCCTCAACCCCTCGATGGACTCCTGGGACCAGGCCCCCGCCGCCTCCGCACTCGAAGCCCTCACCAGCCGCGCCCTCGCCGCGCTCGTCTACCCGCGGGCCACCGGCCCCGACGCCCTGGTCACCACCGGCGGCACCGAATCCAACCAGCTCGGCATCCTCCTCGCCCGCGAAGCCGCCGCCCCCGACCCCTCCGCGACCGGCCCCCTCCAGATCGTCTGCGGCGCCAACGCCCACCACTCCATCCACCGCTCCGCCTGGCTCCTCGGCCTCCCCGAACCCGTCACCCTCCCCACCCCCGACGGCATCCTCACCCCCGACATCGTCCACACCTGCCTCGCCAGCCTCACCGGACACACCGGCCCGGTCCTCCTCACCGCCACCGCAGGCACCACCGACTCCGGCGCCATCGACCCCCTCCCCGCCCTCGCCGACATCGCCGCCCACCACGGCGCCCGCCTCCACATCGACGCCGCCTACGGCGGCCCCCTCCTCTTCAGCGACACCCACCGCACCGCCCTCGAAGGCCTCGACCGCGCCCACACCGTCGCCCTCGACCTGCACAAACTCGGCTGGCAACCGGTCGCCGCCGGCCTCCTCGCCGTCCCCGACCCCGCCACCCTCGCCCCCCTCACCCACCAGGCCGACTACCTCAACGCCGACGACGACACCGAAGCCGGCCTCCCCGACCTCCTCAGCCGCTCACTGCGCACCACCCGCCGCCCCGACATCCTCAAGATCGCCGTCACCCTCAAAGCCCTCGGCCGCCACGGCCTCGGCGAACTCGTCGACCGCACCCTCGCCGCCGCCCAGACCCTCGCCGACCTCATCGACGACCACCCCCGCTACGAACTCCACTCCCGCCCCACCCTCACCACCGTCCTCTTCCGCCCCACCGGCGCCGACGACACCACCCTCGCCACCATCCGCCGCACCCTCCTCACCGACGGACAAGCCGTCCTCGGCCGCGCCACCACCCCCAGCGGCCTCTGGCTCAAGGCCACCCTCCTCAACCCCCACACCCAACCCGGAGACCTCACCACCCTCCTCAAACTCGTGGAAGGCCACATCCCCCGATGACCACCGCCCCCGAAACCCCCCTCGCCACCCCCACCGCGAGCCCCGACGAACCCCTCGACCTCGCCGGCATCGGCATCGGCCCCTTCAACCTCTCCCTCGCCGCCCTCGCCCACCCCCTCACCCTGCGCACCGCCTTCTACGACCAGCGCCCCGACTTCCACTGGCACCCCGGCCTCCTCATCGACGGCGCCACCCTCCAAGTCCCTTTCCTCGCCGACCTCGTCACCCTCGCCGACCCCGCCAGCCCCTGGACCTTCCTCAACTACCTCAAGACCCGCGAACGCCTCTTCCCCTTCTACTTCGCCGAGCGCTTCCACATCCACCGCGCCGAATACGACGCCTACTGCCGCTGGGTCAGCGAAAACCTCCCCGGCCTCCACTTCGGCCACCAGATCGACGCCGTCCGCTGGAACCCCGAACACGAAGCCTTCGAAGTCGACTTCACCCAACTCGACACCGAAGGCGAAGCCCAGGCCCTCGGCCGCACCTACGCCCGCAACCTCGTCCTCGGCATCGGCACCACCCCCCACATCCCCGTCCCGCTCCGCCCCCTCGCCGACGCCCCCGCCGTCCCCGTCATCCACTCCGCCGACTACCTCGACCACCGCGAACGCCTGCTCGCCGCCGACCACATCACCGTCATCGGCGCCGGCCAGTCAGGCGCCGAAATCTTCCTCGACCAGCTCCGCGCCCGCCCCACCGGCCGCGAAGGCATCCACTGGCTCGCCCGCACCCCCGCCTTCGCCCCCATGGAATACAGCAAACTCGGCCTCGAACACTTCACCCCCGACTACACCCGCTACTTCCACGCCCTCCCCGAACGCGTCCGCGACGACCTCGTCCCCGGCCAATGGCAGCTCCACAAAGGCATCGACCACGACACCCTCGCCGCCATCCACGACGAGCTCTACCGCCGCACCCTCGACGGCGGCTGGCCCGACGCCACCCTCACCCCCGGCGTCTCCGTACGCACCGCCGGCCGCGTCGGCACCACCAAAGTCGAACTCCACCTCGACCACACCCAGCAAGGCACCCGCTCCCGCCTCACCACCGACGCCGTCGTCCTCGCCACCGGCTACCGCGAACGCCGCATGGACACCCTCCTCGCCGCCCTCGACCCCTACCTACGCCGCGACGCCAGCGAACGCCCCCGCGTCGACGCACACCACCGCCTCGTCCTCGACCCCTCCGTCACCGGCTCCCTCTACGTCCAGAACGCCGAAACCCACACCCACGGCGTCGGCACCCCCGACCTCGGCCTCGCCGCCTGGCGCAGCGCCACCATCCTCAACTCCCTCACCGACACCACCCCCTACCCCCTCCCCACCCGCACCGCCTTCACCACCTTCGGCCTCCCGCAGCCCACCACCTCTCCACCAGGCCCCGTGCCCCGCCAGGGCTCCACCCTCGTCCCACGCCACTGACCCACGGCGGCGATGCCCCGCCGGGCACCGCCGCCGCCCCCGGACCGCCGACCGGCCTCAGAACACCGGCACCCCGTCCCGCGTCAACTTCCAGTCCACCGAAGAGAACTGCGACCCATCGATCACCTTCGCCTCCCGGACCCACCCGATAATCACGTTCCGGATCTCGTCCGACGTCGACCACACCTGCTGCGCCGCCGCCACATGCGGGAAATTGCCACCGCCACTCGCCCGGTAATTGTTCACCGCCAGCACAAACCGCGCCGCGTCCTCCACCGGCTTCCCGCCGAACATCAGCTTCCCGATCCGCCCGCCCGCCGGCTTCGCGATATCGATCTCGTACGACACGCCACTCACCGCGTCATAGTTGTAATCCGGAATGCCGTCCGCATTCGTGATCTTTTCCGGATCCACCGGACCACCGGCCGCCGTCCGCACGTAATACCGCGCCGAGAACTCCAGATACTCACGCAGCTGCGCACCCGTCAGCACCCGCGCCTCCAGCGTGTTGTCGAACGGATACAGCGCCGCCATCGACCGGATCGTCACATCCCCCTCCGGCACCCGCGCCGTACGCGAGAAACACGACGCCTGCGACACCACCGGCAAAGACGCGTACTCCGTCCCCGCCAACGCCTTGCGCACCACCTCCGCCTGGACGAAAGCGATGAAATCCAGTATCGGAGTGTCCTTCACCGGCGCCTCGGCCGCCGTCATCTCCGCCTTCGACCGGCCGATCACCCGGTTCACATACGCCACGACCTTCCGATGCTCCGCCCGCAGCAATCCCGTGATCCGCGCATCCTCCGCCACCGCATTCGAATTCAAGACCCGCGAGCCCACCGACCCCACCACCCAGCGCCCCCGACGCCACTCCACCGCCACATCGAAAAGCGTCAGCCGCTGCCCCCACTTCAACGGCTCCGAGAGCACCACCTCCCGGCCCGTCTCCTTGTTCCGCACCCGCCGCTCGGCGACCTCCACATGCGCATGCCCCACCAAGATCGCATCGATCCCCGGAACCTGCTCCGCCACCAACACCGCCGCATTCTCCACATACGGCAACTGATCCCCGTACGACGACGTCCCGCTCATCCCCGAATGCGCCGCCACGAACACCACATCCGCGCCCATCGACCGCAGCTTCGGCACCCATTTCGCCGCCTGCTCCACCAGGCCCGGAAACGCCAGCTTCCCCTGCACATGCGCCCTGTCCCACAGCGCGATCCCCGGATTCGTCAGACCCAGCACCGCCACCCGCACATCCCGCCCTCGCGGCGTCCGCAACCGCTTCATCACATAGGGACGGAATGCCGGCCGCAGCGACGTCGCATCCACCGCATTCGCCCCCAGCAGCGGAAAATCACAGCTCTCCTCGAACTTCCGCAGCACCGGAATGCCGTAATTGAACTCGCGATTCCCCAGCGCCGCCGCGTCATAGCCGATCGCGTTCATCGCCCGCGCCATCGGATGCACCGGACCCCGCGGATCCGTGATCGGATCCACCTTCGCGTAGTAATACGCCAGTTGCGTGCCCTGAATCGTGTCACCGGCATCGATCAGCAGCGTATTGCGCCGGCCCTTCTCCCGCCGCACATCAGACACCAGCGTCGAGATCTTCGCCAGCCCCACATCGTTGTGCGCCGCATCGTCGAACTCGGCGTCCGCGGCATAGTCCCAGTTGAAGACATTGCCGTGCAGATCCGTGGTGCCCATGACGGTGAAGGCGTACCGCTCCGGACGGCCACCATGACCGTCACCGTCCCGCTGCCGCAGCTCCGCCGCCTGTGCCGACGGCGCACCCGCCGCCCCCGCGAGCGCCACCCCCGCCCCCGTCACCACGGAACCCCCCACGAACTTCCTACGGTCGAGCGACATGCCAACTCCCTTGGACGAACAGCCTCACGGACACGGACAACGCGCGTAGATTCTGGCGCAGCCACCCCACCCGCAACACCCCTCACATCCACCCGCCGGAACTCCCACCCCACCCCGCCGCGATATGCGACCCTTCGGCCACCCGCACCCCGAGGAGCCCCCCATGACCGACCCGAGCCACGACGCCCCCATCGAAGACACCCCCATCGACACCACCCCCGCCACAACCACCCCCACCGCCCTGCCCTACGGCACCCCCGACACCCCCCGACTCGCCGTACGCGGCGAAGCCCGCCTCGAAGTCGACCCCGAAATCGCCCGCATCACCGTCACCATCAGCGCCCGCGGCACCGACCGCACAGCCGCCCTCACCGACCTCACCCAGCGCAACGAAGCCGCCCTCACCCTCATCAAGAGCTACGGCGACGCCATCGAAAGACTCGAAACCGGCTCCTTCAGCCTCACCCCGCAACTCACCGACAAAGGCCGCCACGAACGCATCCGCGCCTACCACGGACGCGTCACCCACACCGCCACCCTCAACGACTTCACCACCCTCGGCGAACTCACCACCCGCCTCGCCGACCTCGACCTCACCCGCGTCGACGGCCCCTGGTGGGCCCTGCGCCACGACTCACCCGCCCACCGCGACGCCCGCACCCAAGCCGTACGCGAAGCCGTCCAGCGCGCCCGCGAATACGCCGAAGCCCTCGGCGCCCGCCTCGACGCCATCGTCGAGATCGCCGACCTCGGCGCAGAGAACACCGCCCCCGCCGCCTCCGCCATGCGTTCCTACGCCGGCTACGGCGGCGCCTCCGTCCAGGAAGCCGCCCCGGCCCTCGACCTCGAACCCCAGCGCCAGACCGTCTACGCCAACGTCAACGCGCGCTTTACGATGACCCGTCCCGCACTGTGAGACCACCCGGCGCGAAGGCGAATTTCCGCTCATAGGAGCGCCTCCGCGCCCATTCCAATACTTGTCAACAGCCTTTCACCCAGCGCTCGTTGAGCAGTCACTTCTTCACAGTTCCCTACCGCCGGGTAGGTCATAGAGTCGAAGACATGCGCCGAGCAAAGATCGTCTGCACTCTGGGACCCGCCACCGACTCGTACGAGCAGATCAAGGCCCTCGTCGAGGCCGGAATGGACATCGCCCGCTTCAACCTCAGCCATGGCACCTACGCCGACCACGAGGCGCGATTCGACCGGGTCCGCAAAGCATCCGAAGAAACCCGCCGCAGCGTCGGAATCCTCGCCGACCTTCAAGGTCCGAAGATCCGCCTCGGCCGATTCCGGGAAGGACCCGTACTTCTCGAACGCGACGACGAGTTCACCATCACCGTCGAACCGTCCACCGAAGGCGACCGCCACCTCTGCGGCACCACCTACCACGGCCTCGCCGACGACGTCACCACCGGCGAACGCATCCTCGTCGACGACGGCAAGGTGACCCTGGAAGTCACCGGCGTCGAAGGACCCCGCGTCCACACCAAGGTCATCGAAGGCGGCATGGTCTCCGACCACAAGGGCCTCAACCTCCCCGGCGTCGCCGTCTCCGTCCCCGCCCTCTCCGAGAAGGACCAGGACGACCTCCGCTGGGCCCTGCGCTACGGCGCCGACATCATCGCCCTTTCCTTCGTCCGCAGCGGCCGCGACATCGAAGACGTCCACCGCATCATGCGCGAAGAGGGCCGCTTCCTCCCCGTCATCGCCAAGGTCGAAAAGCCCCAGGCCGTCGACAACATCGACGACATCGTGGCCGCCTTCGACGGCATCATGGTCGCCCGCGGCGACCTCGGCGTCGAAATGCCCCTCGAAACCGTCCCGATCGTCCAGAAGCGCGCCATCAAACTCGCCAAGCGCAACGCCAAGCCGGTCATCGTCGCCACCCAGATGCTCGACTCGATGATCGACAACTCCCGGCCCACCCGCGCCGAGGCCTCCGACGTCGCCAACGCCGTCATCGACGGCACCGACGCCGTCATGCTCTCGGGTGAGACCAGCGTCGGAAAGTACCCCACCGAAACGGTCAAGACGATGAGCCGCATCGTCGAAGCCGCCGAGGAAGACCTCCTCGCCAAGGGCCTCCCGCCGCTCAACGAGGCCAACAAGCCCCGCACCCAGGGCGGCGCCGTCGCCCGCGCCGCCGCCGACATGGGCGACTTCCTCGGCGCCAAGTTCCTCGTCGCCTTCACCCAGTCCGGCGACACCGTCCGCCGCCTCTCCCGCTACCGCTCGCCGATCCCCCTCCTGGCCTTCACCCCCGACCCGGCCACCCGCTCCCAGCTCAACGTCAGCTGGGGCGTGGAGACCTTCCTCGGCCCGACCGTCAACTCCACGGACGAGATGGTCGCCCAGGTCGACGAGCAGCTGCTGAAGCTCGGCCGCTGTCAGAAGGGCGACATCGTCATCATCACCGCCGGCTCCCCGCCCGGCGTCCCCGGCTCCACCAACCTCGTCCGCGTCCACCACATCGGCGAGGACGACTCCCCGAAGTAGCCCCACCCGCACCACACTTGAACCCGCTGGGCCGAGGAACTGACTGCCGTCCCTGTCAGTACTTCGGCCCGATGTGTTGGTCCATGAGGGCTACGGAGGCGCGCCGGGCGACGGAGATGTTCTCCGCTTTACGGGACTGCCGCGCGGGCTTCCATTCGACGCCGACCTTGTCGAGGGCGTCCGTGTAGAGCCGCAGGATGTCGGCGGACATGTTGGTGAAGAAGTACCGGGGGTATTCGTAGCGCTTGCGCTCCCCGCCGACTAAGCGCGTCGTCCAGTTGGTGATCCGGCAGCCGTCGGAGTGGATCAGTCCGCGGAGGAAATCCCAGGGGTGGGCGTCCACGATCTGCTGCTGCCATGGCTCCAGGGCGATCCGCCGCTGGTGCTTCTTGCCGGGGCCGTGCTGGGGGAAGAGGCACGGCCAGTGATGGCTGTAGCTCGTCACCATGACGCAGCCTTCGCGCTGGATGATGCCCACGCTGTTCATGGGGCGGACCGCCTTTATCGCCTCGCGACACGCCACGATGAGCCCGGGCCAGGCGTCCGCGCAGGCGATGCGGAGCGCGTACCCGCGTCCTCTCGGCTGTCTGCTGATACAGCCGTCACCTAGGTAGAGGCCGAGCAGGTACGCGTAGGGGGCGGCTGCGGCAGGCGGTCGCGGTACTCGTTCGCAGCGAGGACATTCCGTTGCGCGCGAAATCGGCTCGATGCGGGTCTGCCATGAGCGGATTGCGTACCGGGATATTCCGGTCTGCTTGCTGACGGAGTTGAGGCTGCGTCCTTGGGCAACGAGAGCCAGGGCGCGTTCACGCGCTGCAATGTCGTACATACATGCGAGCGTGATGCGGCCGCTGTCGCATTGGGCCGAATCGAAGGAATGTTCACCAGGTCGAGTGAAGATCGCCAACCGCGCGTGAAGCCTTCGATTTGAAGATCAAGTGCCCCGGGTGGGATTCGAACCCACGCTATATGGTGTTTGAGACCATCGCCTCTGCCTCTGGGCTACCGGGGCATCCTTCGATATGAAGGTCAACGGAGACCCGCCGTGCATCAAACATACAGGAGATAGGTAGGCTCATGGGGCACCACCTGCCTGGAACGAGGAGTCCCGTGAGCGCCGCCGAGCCCGAGCAGCCCGTCGCCGAAGACGATCAGTCGCACGTCCCGCCGCTGACCACGCGCGTCGTGATCGCCGAGGACGAGGCCCTCATCCGTCTCGACCTCAAAGAGATGCTGGAGGAGGAGGGCTACACCGTCGTCGGCGAGGCCGGAGACGGGCAGACCGCTGTGGAGCTGGCCCGGGAGCACCGCCCCGATCTGGTGATTCTGGACGTGAAGATGCCGGTTCTGGACGGTATCTCGGCGGCCGAGAAGATCGCCGAGGAGAGCATCGCGCCGGTGCTGATGCTGACCGCGTTCTCGCAGCGTGAGCTGGTGGAGCGGGCGCGGGACGCGGGTGCGATGGCGTATCTGGTGAAGCCGTTCTCCAAGAGCGATGTCGTGCCGGCGATCGAGATGGCGGTGAGCCGGTTCACGGAGCTGAAGACGCTGGAGAAGGAGGTCGCGGACCTCACGCAGCGGCTGGAGACCCGGAAGCTGGTGGACCGGGCGAAGAGCATTCTGCAGACGCAGTACGGGCTGACGGAGCCGGCCGCGTTCCGGTGGATCCAGAAGACGTCGATGGATCGCCGGCTGTCGATGCAGCAGGTGGCCGAGGCGGTCATCGAGGACGCCGAGGAGAAGAAGCAGCAGAAGAAGGACTAGAGCCTGTCCGCGCTGTGCGTGTGAGCGGCCCCGTACCGGTGGTGATCGGTGCGGGGCCGCTTTGTGTGGGCGGGTTGTTCGGGTGTTTCAGTCCTCGCCGAGGTAGGCCTTGCGGACGGATTCGTCGTGGAGGAGGGATTCGCCGGTTCCGGAGAGGGCGATCCGGCCGATTTCCATGACGTGGGCGTGGTCGGCGAGGGAGAGGGCGGCTTGGGCGTTCTGTTCCACGAGGAGGATGGTGGTGCCCTGGGCGCGGAGTTCGCGGATGGTCTCCATGATTTTCTGCATCATGATCGGCGAGAGGCCCATGGAAGGTTCGTCGAGCATGAGGAGTTTGGGCCGGGACATCAGGGCGCGGCCCATGGCGAGCATTTGCTGTTCGCCCCCGGAGAGGGTGCCGGAGGCTTGTCTGCGGCGTTCGCCGAGGATGGGGAAGAGGTCGTAGACGCGCTGGATGTCGGCGTCGATGCCGGCGGGATCCTTGCGGAGGAAGGCGCCGAGCTGGAGGTTCTCGGCGATGGTCAGGCGGGGGAAGAGGCGGCGGCCTTCGGGGGAGTGGGCGAGGCCGCGTTCGACGATTTTGTGGGCGGGGACGCCGTTGAGGGGCTTTCCGTCGAAGGTGATGGTGCCGGCGAGGGGCTTGAGGAGGCCGGAGAGGGTGCGCAGGGTGGTGGTTTTGCCGGCGCCGTTGGTGCCGATGAGGGTGACGGCCTGGCCTGCTTCGACGGAGAACGAGATGCCTTTGACGGCTTCGATCTTGCCGTAGGCGACGCGGAGGTCCTTGACTTCGAGCAGTGCGGTCATGGGGTGTCTCCGCTCTGTTCCCCGGCCGGTCGGTGGTCCGGCTTCGCGGTGTCGCTGGTGGTGGCCGGTTCCACGGGTTCTCCGAGGTAGGCGGCGATGACGCGGTCGTCGGCCTGGACGATGTCCGAGGTGCCTTCGATGAGTTTCTGGCCTTGGACGAGGACGGCGACGCGGTCGCAGAGGTTGAAGATGAAGCGCATGTCGTGCTCGATGACGAGTACGGCGGTGCCTTGGGCGCGGATGGCGAGGACGAGGTCCTGGGTGGCGCGGGTTTCCTGGGGGTTCATTCCCGCGGTGGGTTCGTCGAGGAGGAGGAGTCCGGGTTCGCTGGCGAGGGCGCGGGCGATTTCGAGCTTGCGTTGTTCGCCGTAGGGGAGGTTGCGGGCGAGGTGGTCGCGTTTGTGGGCGAGTCCGGTGAATTCGAGGAGTTCCATGGCGCGTTCTTCGCTGCCGAGTTCGGCCTTTTTGAAGCCGGGGCCTCGGAGGAGTGCTGACCAGAGGCCTTCTTTGGTTCGTGTGTGACGGCCTACGAGGACGTTTTCCAGGACGGTCATGTTGGCGAAGAGGCGGATGTTCTGGAAGGTGCGGGCGATGCCGGCTTGGGTGACGAGGTGGGGTTTGCGGGAGAGGCGGGTGCCTCGGTAGCTGACGGTGCCTTCGGTGGGGGTGTAGAGGCCGGTGAGGCAGTTGAAGAAGGTGGTTTTGCCGGCGCCGTTGGGGCCGATGAGGCCGACGATTTCGCCGCTGTTGACGGTGAGGTCGACGCCCCGTACGGCGGTGAGGCCGCCGAAGCGCATGGTGACGCCGGATGCTTCGAGGACGGTGGCGGTGGTGGTGGGTGTGGTCATGGTGTCGTCACGCCTTTGCCTTGGTGACGCCGATGGTCGCGTCTGCGTCGGGCAGGCGCTGTTGATCGGGCACGTCGAGCTGGCCGGTCTCGTGGAATTCGAGCTGCTTCCTGCGGTCGGCGATGAGGCCTTCGGGGCGGAAGCGCATCAGCAGGACGAGGGCGATGCCGAAGAGGAGCAGCTGGTAGTCCTGGAGGAAGTCGAGCTTGGCCGGGATGAGGAAGAGCAGTGCGGCGCCGACGAGGGGTCCGCTGAGGGTGCCCATGCCGCCGAGGATGACGGCGGCGAGGAGGAAGGCGGAGTTGGGGGGCTGGGGTCCGGCGAACTGGAACTGCTCGGGTGTGGCTGTGGTGACGACGTGTGCGTGGACGGTGCCGGCGAGTCCGGCGAGGGCGGCGCCGAGGGCGAAGGCGAGGAGGCGGAGTCGGAAGCTGTTGATGCCCATGGCGATGGCGGCGGTTTCGTCTTCGCGGATGGCTATCCAGGCGCGGCCGATGCGGGAGGCTGCGGCGCGGCGGAAGACGAGGACGACGAAGGCGGTCACGAGGATCATCAGCAGGTAGTAGTTGCCGTAGGTGGCGATGGGGATGCCGAGGATGTCGTGGGGTTCGCCGAAGTTGAAGCCGAAGATTTCGAGGTTGGGGATGTTGGGGATGCCCATGGCGCCGTTGGTGACGTCGGGGCCGGTGGTGCCGTTGAGGTTCAGCATGGCGATGCGGAAGATCTCGCCGAAGCCGAGGGTGACGATGGCGAGGTAGTCGCCGCGTAGCCGGAGGGTGGGGGCGCCGATGAGGACGCCGAAGACGAGGGAGGCGGCGGCGCCGGTGAGGAGGGCGGCCCAGAAGGGGAAGTGGAGGCCGAGGGCGGATTCGGGGGAGCCGGAGACGAGGGCGGCGGCGTAGGCGCCGACGCCGAGGAAGGCGACGTATCCGAGGTCGAGGAGGCCGGCGAGGCCGACGACGACGTTGAGGCCCAGGGCGACGGTGGCGAAGATCAGGATGTTGGCCCCGATGATCGTGTACTGGTCGGTGTCCTGGGTGAGGGGGAAGCTGGCGGCGGCGATGAAGGCGGCGCAGAGGGCCGGGCCGCGATGCGCGTGGGTGAGTTCGGTGAGCCGTTTGATGAGTCCTGCCCGGTTGAGGGCGGGAATGGCGATCACCATGAAGATCAGGTAGCCGACGAAGGGGGCGCCGTCGTCGGTGTCGATGCCGTAGGTGAAGGCGAGGAGTCCGGTGCCGAAGGCCGCGGCGATGATGAGGATCTGGGCCCAGGCGGGGAGTTCGCGGGTGGGGCGCCGTACGGGGGTGGCGGTGAGGGCTGTGGTGAAGCGTTGCCAGGCGCCTTGGGGAGGTGTGTCCGGGGTGTGGTCGGCGGGGAGGCCGAGGGCGGCGAGGAGGGTGGCGAGGGAGGCGGCGCCGGCGAGGAAGCCGCCGGGTTCGAGGTTGACGAGGCCGCCCAGCTGGACGGCGATGGCGATGAGGGTGAACCAGGTGGCGGCGAAGGTGGCGAGGGCGGCGAGGAGGACGGGGGCGTTGCGGCCGCCGGGGGTGAGCCATTGGAGGCCGCGGATGCCGAGTCCTGCCGTGGTGAGGAGGAGGGTGAGGAGGCCGCCGACGAGGGTGAGGATCTGGAGGCCGGCGGGGGATCCGTAGTAGGTGAGTTCGCCGGGGAAGTCGTTGCTCCAGGTCCAGGCGAGGCTGGTGGTGAGGGCGGTGGTGAGGGCGGCCGCCGCGGTGGTGATGCGGGCGGGGCGTTCGGGGAGCGGGAGTACGCCCGGGGTGCGCGGGGTGTCGGGTGCGGTGGTCTTGGTGAGGTCTGTGGTCATCGGTATCACGCCCGATCCGCGACGCGTTCGCCCAGCAGGCCTTGTGGCCGCAGGAGGAGTACGAGGATGAGGAGGACGAAGGCCCAGACGTCCTTCCAGGCTCCGCCGCCGAATTGCTGCATGCCGGGGATGGCTTCGATGTAGGCGGTGGCGAGGGCTTCGGCGATGCCGAGGACGACGCCGCCGAGCATGGCGCCGTAGATGTTGCCGATGCCGCCGAGGACGGCGGCGGTGAAGGCCTTGAGGCCCATGATGAAGCCCATGCGGAATTGGACCTCGCCGGTGCGCAGTCCGTAGGCGACGGCGGCGACGCCGGCGAAGGCGGCGCCGATGGCGAAGGCGAGGACGATGATGCGGTCGGTGTTGATGCCCATGAGCTTGGCGGTGTCGGGGTCCTGGGCGGTGGCCTGCATGGCGCGGCCGCTGCGGGTTTTGGCGACGAAGAAGCCGAGGGCGATCATGCAGGCGGGGGCGGCGATGAGGACGAAGATGTCGCCGCGCTGGACGGTGGCGCCCAGGATGTCGAAGGCGTGGCCCTTGAACTGGGGGAAGACGCGGGCTTGTTTGCCGTCGGGGTACCACTTCCAGATGGCTTGCTGGAGGGCGATGGACAGGCCGATGGCGGTGATGAGGGGGGCGAGGCGGGGTGCGCCGCGCAGGGGCCGGTAGGCGAACCGTTCGGCTGCTATGCCGACGAGGACGGATACGGCGATGCCGCCGAGGAGCATGATCGGCAGGGCGAGGGCGAGTGAGGTGCCGGCGGGGAGGGCGAGGTAGACGCTGAGCGCTCCGAAGCCGCCGACCATGAAGATCTCGCCGTGGGCGAAGTTGATGAGCTGGACGATTCCGTAGACCATCGTGTAGCCGATCGCGATGAGTCCGTACATCGCGCCGAGGATGAGTCCGTTGGCCAGCTGTTGCGGCAGTTCGCTCACCGCAGGGCCTCCACTTGTGTGGGAGTTGGGGGTGTCCGGGGTGGCCCGGTGTGCCACGGGCCGCGCCAGGGTGGTGCGTGGCGTCCTGGCGCGGCCCGGGTCGTCGTGGTGCGGGTGTCCGTTGGGTCAGCTCTTGTCGAATTTCTTGAATTCGGCGCTGAAGCGGGAGGCCCACTTGCCCTTGTCGACCTGGTAGGCGGTGATCATGGTGTTGGTGGTGTCGCCGTATTTGTCGAAGGCGACCTTGCCGGTGACGCCGTCGAAGCTGACGGTGTTCATGGCGTCGACGACCTTCTTGCGGGCGTCGTCGGGGAGGGTGCCCTTGTTGTCCTCGACGACCTTCTTCACGGCCTGGATGACGGCCCAGGTGGCGTCGTAGGTGGAGCCGCCGTAGGCCTCGTAGGCCTCCTTGAAGCCGGCTGCCTTGTAGTCGGCGATGAACTTCTTGGCGGAGGGGAGTTCTTCGACGGGCTTGCCGACGGAGGAGGCGTAGTCGCCCTGGGCCTTCTTGTTGAGCTTGATGTAGTCGGCGCTGTACATGCCGTCGCCGCCCATGAGGGGTGCGGTGACGCCGCCGTCCTTGAGCTGCTGGCTGAGGGGGCCGGAGGCGGGGTATTCGCCGCCGTAGAAGACCAGGTCGGGCTTGGCGGACTTGACCTTGGAGACGACGGCCTTGAAGTCGCGGTCGTCGGGGCTGACGTGTTCGGTGCCGACGATCTTGCCGCCGAGCTTGGTGAACTGGTCCTTGAAGGAGGAGGCCAGGCCGACGCCGTAGGTCTTCTGGTCGTCGATGATGTAGGCCTTCTTGGCCTTCACCTTCTCCCAGGCGTACTGGCCGTCGAACGCGCCCTGCACCTCGTCGGTGGTGGCGGTGCGGAAGTACGTGGGGAACTGGCGGGCGCGCTTGTCCTTGCGCCAGTCGGGGCCCTGGGTGAGGTCGGGCGTGGTGTTCGCCGGGGATATCAGGGTGAGGTTGTTCTGCTTGGAGACCTGCTGCATGGACTGGGCGACGCCGGAGTTGAGCGGGCCGACGATGCCGAGGACGTCCTCGTCGCCGGCGAGCTTGGTGGTGTTCTGCTGGCCGACGTTGGGCAGGGCCTTGTCGTCGAGGGCTTCGAGTTTGAAGGTGACGCCCTTGACCTCGCCGGCTTTGTTGGCGTTGTCGACGGCGAGCTGGGCGGAGTTGCGGATGCCCAGGCCGAGGGCGGAGAGCTCGCCGGTGGTCGGGGCGTCGAGGCCGATGACGACGGTTGTCTTGGAGCCGTCGCCGCTCTTGTCGTCACCGCGCGACCCGCACGCGGAGAGCGTGAGGGCGCCGGTGGTGACTGCGGTGGTGAGGATGAGCAAGGAACGGTGACGCACGATCAGTCCTTTCCCTGGCGCGGCCATGGCTGTCGCTTGGCCGATTCGCGCGCCGGGCTGTACGTGGTACAGGGGTGTCCGTGCTCACAGCGGCTCCGGCAGCGCGGTGACTGGCGGTGACTCTAGAGCGGTGTTCGTCGCGTCGGCAGGGGCTGACCAGGATGTGACGCTCTTGTTATGACCGGCGATGAGTGTTTTGTGGTTATGGTCCTTACACCTGGGAGCGAACGCGGTGCGGAGGACGAACTCGCACTTCCACGGGTGGTTGGGCCGGGTGGCGCGCGGGTGGCGTCCGCTTATCGGATGCGGTGCGTGTGGTGGTGCCGCGGCGGATGGGTGGCCCGGTGCGTGGGTTGGGGCGGGATTGCACGTTTGTTACGTAGCGTTACGGACATGCGTACGGCCCCGCACCCGGAGGCGGGGCGGGGCCGTGGTGGTGGGCGGCGGTATGCCGTCCGGTTCCGGTCAGCTGCGGTAGGCGTCGGGGTCGGCGTCGCGCAGCATGCAGGTCAGGCGGGCGGTGCAGACCCGCTTGCCGTGTTCGTCGGTGATGACGATCTCGTAGCTGGTGGTGGAGCGGCCGCGGTGTACGGGGGTGGCGACGCCGGTGACCAGGCCGGAGCGGACCCCGCGGTGGTGGGTGCAGTTGAGGTCGACGCCGACGGCGATCTTGGTGGGGCCGCCGTGCAGCATCGCGCCGACGGAGCCGAGGGTTTCGGCCAGGACGGCGGAGGCGCCGCCGTGCAGCAGCCCGTAGGGCTGGGTGTTGCCCTCGACGGGCATGGTGCCGACGACGCGCTCCGGTGCCGCCTCGGTGACCTGGACGCTCATCCGCTCGCCGAGGTGTCCGGCGGAGAACAGGGCGGGCAGGTCGAGGCCGAGGCCCGCCCACTGGTCGAGGATCTGCTGCGGAAACTTCGTGGTGCCCTGCTCACCCATGCCTACGGCTCCGTTCGCTCGCCCGTGATCGTCGTCGATCCGCTGCTGTTCCTATCAGGCCCCTGAGCGGGCGCTCAGCGCGGGGTGGGGTTCCCGCCGCCGGCCTGGTGGCGGTCAGTTCCGGTGGGACTTCTCCAGGCGGATCACCACGGACTTGGCCGCGGGGGTGTTGCTGGTGTCGGCGGTGTGGTCGAGCGGGATGAGGACATTGGTCTCGGGGTAGTAGGCGGCCGCGCAGCCGCGGGCCGTCGGGTAGTGCACGACGCGGAAACCGGGCGCGCGCCGCTCGCTGCCGTCGGTCCACTCGCTGACGAGGTCGGTGTAGTCCCCGTCGGCCAGGCCCCGCTCGCGGGCGTCGTCGGGGTGGAGGAGCACCACGCGGCGGCCGTTCTTGATGCCGCGGTAGCGGTCGTCGAGGCCGTAGATGGTGGTGTTGTACTGGTCGTGGGAGCGCAGCGTCTGCAGCAGCAGCCGCCCTTCGGGGACGGTGGGGTAAGTGACCGGCGCGGCGGTGAAGTTGGCCTTCCCGGTGGCGGTGGGGAAGGTGCGGCTGTCCCTGGGGGCGTGCGGCAGGGCGAAGCCTCCGGGGCGCGCGACCTTGGTGTTGAAGTCCTCGAAGCCCGGGATGACACGGGCGATGCGGTCGCGGATCGTGGCGTAGTCCTGCGCGAACTCCTCCCACGGGGTGCGGCTGTCCGCGCCGAGGACGCGGCGGGCCAGGCGGGCGACGATGGCGGTCTCGGACAGCAGGTGCGGGCTCGCGGGCTCCAGGCGGCCGCGGGAGGCGTGCACCATGCCCATGGAGTCCTCGACGGTCACGAACTGCTCGCCGCCGCCTTGGACGTCGCGTTCGGTGCGTCCCAGCGTCGGCAGGATCAGTGCGCGGGCGCCGGTGATCGCGTGCGAGCGGTTGAGCTTGGTGGAGACGTGGACGGTCAGCCGGGCGCGGCGCATCGCGGCCTCGGTGACGTCCGTGTCGGGGGTCGCGGCGACGAAGTTGCCGCCCATCGCGAAGAAGACCTTGGCCTCGCCGTCGCGCAGCGCGCGGATGGCGCGGACGACGTCCAGGCCGTGTTCCCTGGGAGGCGCGAAGCCGAACTCCTTCTCCAGGGAGTCGAGGAAGGCGGGCGCGGGCCGTTCGAAGATGCCCATGGTGCGGTCGCCCTGGACGTTGCTGTGGCCGCGTACGGGGCAGACGCCGGCTCCGGGGCGGCCGATGTTGCCGCGCAGCAGAAGGAAGTTGACGACCTCCTGGATGGTGGGGACGGAGTGCTTGTGCTGGGTCAGGCCCATCGCCCAGCACACGATCGTGCGCTTCGAGGCGAGGACCATCTCCAGCGCGCTCTCGATCTCCCGGCGGGTCAGGCCGGTGGCGCGCAGCGTCTCGTCCCAGTCGTCGTCGGCCCGCGCCAGCTGCGCGAACTCCTCAAAGCCGTGGGTGTGTTCGCGGATGAAGTCCTCGTCGACGGCGCCGTCGGTGGCGAGGACGAGGCGGTTGAGGGCGCGGAAGAGCGCCTGGTCGCCGCCGAGGCGCACCTGGAGGAAGAGGTCGGTCAGGGCGGTGCCGCCGCCGGCCAGGCCGCGCGGGGTCTGCGGGTTCTTG
Source organism: Streptomyces sp. NPDC002446 (assembly GCF_053595675.1). Taxonomy (NCBI): domain Bacteria; kingdom Bacillati; phylum Actinomycetota; class Actinomycetes; order Kitasatosporales; family Streptomycetaceae; genus Streptomyces; species Streptomyces sp. NPDC002446. Next base: position 20,272 of record NZ_JBSFYC010000061.1, read on the forward strand.
AAGCGCTCCAGTCCGGCTTCGGGCAGCGGGTTGATCGAGATGATCTTTGTGCCGCCGGCCTTGGCCTTCTCCAGGGCGGTGAGCATCCGGGGGTGGTTGGTGCCGGGGTTCTGGCCGGCGATGATGATCAGGTCGGCCTGGTAGAGGTCCTCCAGCAGGACGCTGCCCTTGCCGATGCCGATGGTCTCCGTCAGCGCGGAGCCGGACGACTCGTGGCACATGTTGGAGCAGTCGGGGAGGTTGTTGGTGCCGAATTCGCGGGCGAAGAGCTGGTAGAGGAAGGCGGCCTCGTTGCTGGTGCGGCCCGAGGTGTAGAAGACGGCCTCGTCGGGGGAGCCGAGGGCGGTCAGTTCGTCGCCGATGATGTCGAAGGCCCGCTCCCAGGGGACGGGGACGTAGTGGTCGGCGCCCTCGGCCAGGTACATGGGGTGGGTGAGGCGGCCCTGCTGGCCGAGCCAGTAGCCGCTGCGGGTGGCGAGGTCGGCGACGGGGTGCGCGGCGAAGAAGTCCGGGGTGACGCGGCGCACGGTGGCCTCTTCGGCGACGGCCTTGGCGCCGTTCTCGCAGAATTCGGCGGTGTGCGGCTTGTCGGGTTCGGGCCAGGCGCAGCCGGGGCAGTCGAAGCCGTCGGGCTGGTTGACGCGCAGCAGGGTCAGGGCGGTACGGCGCACGCCCATCTGCTGCTGGGAGATCCGCAGGGCGTGGGTGATGGCCGGCAGTCCGACGGCGGAGTGCTGGGGTGCGCTGACCTGGGGCGCGTCCTGGATGGGGTCCGACGCGGGCGGCTTGCCTGCCATGGCGCTCTCCCTCGAGCCGTGAGCTGGTGCTCGCTCCGCCGGTCGCGGCGGATCGTTGCCGTACGCATCAGATCCTGTCACGGACCGGGGGCGGCGGCGTAGGGGTGATCGGCGGGGCGGGTGCGGGGGCCGGGTGCGGTGTACGGCGAGGGGGCCGGGGCCGCCGCGGCGGGGATTGTCAGTGGGGCGTGGCAGGATCGGGGGCGTGGCAGCAAAGGCAGCGAAGAAGAGCGAAGCGACCGGCACCGAGGCGGCGGCGGGCGGCCGTCCCCGTCTGCTCCTGATGGACGGGCATTCCATGGCATACCGGGCGTTCTTCGCCCTGCCCGTGGAGAATTTCACCACCGTCACCGGACAACCGACCAATGCGATCTACGGCTTCGCGTCGATGCTCGCGAACACTCTGCGCGACGAGGCGCCCACGCATTTCGCGGTGGCGTTCGACGTCTCGCGCAAGACCTGGCGGTCCGAGGAGTTCGCGGACTACAAGGCGAACCGCTCCAAGACCCCCGACGAGTTCAAGGGCCAGGTCGAGCTGATCGGTGAGCTGCTCGACGCGATGCGCGTCAAGCGCTTCGCCGTGGAGGGCTTCGAGGCCGACGACGTCATCGCCACGCTCACCGAGCAGGCCACCGCGCAGGGCTTCCAGGTCTCGATCGTCACGGGCGACCGCGACGCCTTCCAGCTGGTCTCCGACGACGTCACGGTCCTCTACCCCACCAAGGGCGTCTCCGAGCTGACACGCTTCACCCCGGAGAAGGTCTTCGAGAAGTACGGCCTGACCCCCGCCCAGTACCCGGACTTCGCCGCCCTGCGCGGCGACCCGTCCGACAACCTGCCCGGCATCCCGGGCGTCGGCGAGAAGACCGCCACGAAGTGGATCAACCAGTTCGGTTCGTTCGCGGAGCTGGTGGAGCGCGCCGACGAGGTCAAGGGCAAGGCGGGCGCCAACCTCCGTGAGCACCTGGAGGCGGTGAAGCTCAACCGTCGGCTGACGGAGATGGTGCGCGATGTCGAGCTGCCCTGCGGCCCGGACGCGCTGACCCGTGAGGCGTACGACCGCGAGACGCTCTCGGTCTTCCTCAACGCGCTGGAGATCCGCAACCAGGGCCTGCGCGACCGGCTGCACGCCGTCGACCCGGGCGCCGCCGAGGCCGCCGAAGAGGCCGCCCCGGCCCCCGGCGTCGAGGTGGACGGCACGGTCATCGGCACCGGCGAACTCGCTCCGTGGCTGGCCGAACACGGCACGGGCCCGCTGGGCGTGGCCACCGTCGACGTCTGGAGCCTGGGCAGCGGCAGCGTCGCCGAGGTGGCGCTGGCCGCCGCCGACGGCCCGGCCGCCTGGTTCGACCCCGCGCAACTGGACGAGGCCGATGAGCGGGCCTTCGCGGCCTGGAGCGCGGACGCGGCCCGCCCCAAGGTGATGCACAACGCCAAGGGCCTGATGCGGGTCTTCGGCGAGCACGGCTGGCGCATCGACGGCGTCACGATGGACACCGCGCTGGCCGCCTATCTGGTCAAGCCCGGCCGCCGCTCCTTCGCGCTGGACGCCCTGTCCATCGAGTATCTGGGGCGCGATCTCGCCCCGGCCGCCGCCGGCGACGGACAGCTGGCGTTCGGCGCGGACGAGGAAGCCGAGGCGGACGCCCTGATGGCGCAGGCCCGCACGGTCCTCGACCTGGGGACGGCCTTCGGGACGAAGCTGGCGGAGGTCGGCGCGGCCGAGCTGCTGCGCGAGGTGGAGCTGCCGACCAGCGAGCTGCTGGCCCGGATGGAGCGGGCCGGTATCGCCGCCGACCGGGGCTGGCTGGAGCGCATGGAGCAGCAGTTCGCCGGCGCCGTACAGCAGGCCGTGAAGGAGGCGCACGCCGCCGCGGGCCATGAGTTCAACCTCGGCTCGCCCAAGCAGCTGCAGGAGGTCCTCTTCGGCGAGCTGGGCCTGCCCAGGACCAAGAAGACCAAGACCGGCTACACGACCGACGCCGACGCCCTCGCCTGGCTCGCCGCGCAGACCGACAACGAACTCCCGGTGATCATGCTCCGCCACCGTGAGCAGGCCAAGCTGCGCACCACGGTCGAGGGACTGATCAAGACCATCGCCGCGGACGGCCGGATCCACACCACCTTCAACCAGACCGTGGCGGCCACCGGCCGGCTGTCGTCCACGGACCCCAATCTGCAGAACATCCCGGTGCGTACGGACGAGGGCCGGGCCATCCGCCGCAGCTTCGTCGTCGGCGAGGGCTTCGAGTCCCTGCTGACGGCCGACTACAGCCAGATCGAGCTGCGGGTGATGGCCCACCTCTCCGAGGACGAGGGCCTGATCGAGGCGTTCACCTCCGGCGAGGACCTGCACACCACGGTCGCCTCCCATGTCTTCTCGGTCGCCACGGACCAGGTCGACCCGGAGATGCGCCGCAAGATCAAGGCGATGTCCTACGGCCTGGCGTACGGCCTGTCCGCCTTCGGCCTGTCCCAGCAGCTGGGCATCCAGCCAGATGAGGCCCGCAAGCTGATGGACAACTACTTCGAGCGGTTCGGCGGGGTGCGCGACTACCTCCGCCGCGTTGTGGAGGAGGCCCGCGCCACCGGCTATACGGAGACGATGCTCGGCCGTCGCCGCTATCTGCCCGACCTCAACAGCGACAACCGCCAGCGCCGCGAAATGGCGGAGCGGATGGCGCTGAACGCCCCGATCCAGGGCACCGCCGCCGATATCGTCAAGATCGCGATGCTGCGGGTCGACGCGGCGCTGCGGGCGGCGGAGCTGGAGTCCCGGATGCTGCTCCAGGTCCATGACGAAATCGTCGTCGAGGTCGCCCCCGGCGAACGCGAGAAGGTCGAGGAGCTGGTCCGCCGGGAGATGGCCGCAGCGGTCGAACTGCGCGCGCCGCTGGATGTCTCGGTCGGCTCGGGCAAGGACTGGGAGTCGGCGGCCCACTGACCCGCCGCGGGGGCCGGTGATCTTCTCCGGCCCCCGCTCACGTCCGGTGCCTGCTCATGTGGGCCCTAGGGGTTGGGCGAACACATCCCGTAGGGGACGCGAGCGCCCCTTGCGGGCCACAACGTGGTGCTCGCCGGTGGTATTCCTGTGGTGCACCACGTGACCAGCAAAGCGCTCTCTAGCCCCCCGCCGCCCCCGCCCGGCGCGCCTGGCGATGGAGCAGGCGTACGGCCACGGCGTAGAGCGGCAGCCCCAGGGCCAGGCCCGCGCCGGCGCCGAAGAGCACGGTCGGGATGTAGTCGAACCAGGTCGCCGCGGAGCCGTACACGGCGTGCGCCCGCAGGGTCCGGTGGGCCGCGCCGATCAGTACGCACAGGGCCAGCGGGGAGGTCAGCAGCAGCCGCAGCCGTACGGACAGCGCGGGTATGGCGCCGGGGGCGGGCGCCGCGGCCACCTCGTCGACGGGCCCGCCCTGGGCGACGGGCCCGCCCTCGGCGACCGGCCCGCCGCGCAGCGCCGACCACACGAACCACCCCATGCCCGCCAGCGCCAGCGCCGAGGTGCCGTACTGCAGATACGTCGCCACCGGCAGGCCGCCCACGATGCCGTTCAGGCCGGGCACCAGCCGGGTGCCCCAGCGGCCCGGGTGGGTGAAGGCGTCCCACACGACATGGGTCGCCGAGCCGAGCACCGCCGAGACCAGGAACCAGCCCACCAGCGCGGCGAGTTCACGGGGCCTGCGCGGCCGCCAGGGACGGCCGCGCAGCAAGGTGTGCACACGCCCCCGCCACGCCCGGGGCAGCAGGGCCAGCACCGGCTCCCGCAGCAGCAGCCAGCCGCCGACGAGCACCGCGGTCACCAGGACGTCCACCGTCAGCACACCGGCCGGTGAGTGTGTGACCTCGCCGAACTCCATGGCGCCGGGCACCAGGGTGTCCGCGTAGTACGTCATGTCCGGTGCGAACGACCCCGCGACGAGCGCCGAGGCGACCAGCGGACCACGCCCCGCGCCGGTCCGCCGGACGGCCGGGAGCACGGCAGCGGCATGGCTGAGCGTGAACGGCATGTGCATCTCCTTGAACGATTCGGATCATTATGTGTCCGATGACGGTGCTAGATGCCGGGCCCGAGTTGTCGTAGTGTCGCCTGAGTTGGAGCGCCGGGGAGCGCGCCACCGCGTGCGCGACGCGGTGGGGGAGGGGCGGAGGGGACCACGTATGGCAGCCACATTCCGACGGCGGCTGGGCAGGGGAGCGGCGTCGACGGCCGTGGTGGCCCTGGTGCTCGCGGCCCTGACCGCCTCTCAGGCGCCGGGCGCCGCCGAGAGCGCGGCCACCAAGGCCAAGGAGCCGGTCCCGCCCCCGGCCGACACCCCCATCGACGGCGGTTCCGGCTACTACACCGATCTTCCGCCCCTCAACAGCCCGGTACCGCCGCACGGTTCGCACCGCCCCGGTGGCGGCAGGATCGTCACCGGCCCCGCCCAGGCGGGCATCCCCGCCACCGTCCTGGCCGCGTACCAGAAGGCCGAGTCATGGATCGGCGCGTCCGATCCGGGCTGCCGGCTGCCCTGGCAACTGCTCGCCGGAATCGGCAAGGTCGAGTCCGGCCAGGCGCGCGGCGGAGCGGTCGACGCCGAGGGCACCACCCTGCAGCCGATCCTCGGTCCGCAGCTCAACGGCCGCGGTTTCGCGCGGATCACCGACACCGACGGCGGACGCTACGACGGCGACCTCACCCATGACCGCGCCGTGGGCCCGATGCAGTTCATCCCCTCCACCTGGTCGCAGGGCGGCCCCGCCGGCACCGGCTGGGGTGCCGACGGCAACGGCGACGGCAAGAAGGACCCCCACAACGTCTTCGACGCGGCGCTCGCCGCCGGCCGCTACCTCTGCGCCGACGGCCGCGACCTGTCGGCGCAACCCGACCTGGACCGCGCGATCCTCGGCTACAACCACTCCGGGGACTATCTGCGGACGGTGCTGTCCTGGTACGCGTTCTACCGCACCGGCACCTACGAGGTACCGGACGGCAAGGGCGTACTGCCCGTCGGACGGGGCGGCGACGGCGGGCACGGCAGCGGCCGCACCGAAGGACGTACGGGGCACGGGAAGGCACACGGACACGGCCCCGGTTCCGGCAAGGGGCGCCACCCGGGCAAGACGAAGCCGCACGGCCCCGCCAAGCCGGACCGGCCCGCCGAGCCCGGCGGTTCCCACGGCACCGGCCCCGCACCGGACGGCAAGGGCACCCCCTCCCAGAAGCCCACCCCCAAGCCGCCCGCCGAACCCGCCCCGCTCACCGCCCTCGTGCGGGTCGGCGACAAGGCCCTGAGCGCCACCGCGGGCACCGACTTCGCCACGCCGCTGCGGGTGCGCGCCGAGAACGCCGCGGGCAAGCCGGTCGCCGGCGCCCGCGTCCGCTTCACCCTCCCCGCGACCACCGGCGCCCGCTTCCCCGGCAAGGCCACCGCCGTCACCGTCACCACCGGCAAGGACGGCCTGGCCACGGCGCCCACGCTGCACGCGGGAGGCAGGGCCGGCACCTTCACCGTCCGGGCGACGGCCGTCGGCCGCACCGTGCCCGCCGTCGGCTTCGGCGCCACCGTCAAGGCCGCTCCGGCGCCGAAGGCCGACCGGCTCGCCCGTACGTCGGACAAGGAGCTGACGGCCACCGCCGGCCGGACGTTCGCGGCGGACACCATCGAGATCGAGGCGACGTACCGGGGCGCGCCGGCGGCGGGAGTACCGGTCACCGCGACCATGGTCACCGGCGACCCGGACAAGCCGGCGGAGCCCGGCGAGCCCGTCGCACCGGACAAGCCGGCAGAGCCCGCCGCGCCCGTGGAGAACGACAAGGGCCCCTACTTCAAGGACCCCGAGGCCACCGGCGACGACAAGGACAAGCCGGTCCGCACCCTCACCGGGCTCACCACGGACGCCAACGGCCGCCTGAAGCTCCCGGAGATCTGCACCGACACGCACACCGGCACGTTCCTGCTGCGGCTGACCACCGCGGACGGCGCCGTACTCACCGTCACCCTCAAGGTCGTGGCACCGGCCGGCGCGTAGCCGCGATCGGCCCTGCAGCCGGTCCGGTATCCGCCTGGCCCTGTGCCCCCGTCCCGCCCTCCGTCCAGGGCGGGACGGGGGCACAGCGCTTCCCCGGGGCGGCGTCCTCAGGTGCAACGTGTTCTCATCTCGACCGCCCGTTGCTACGGTGCCCCACGCCCTGACGCCGCATCAGTTCCCTGGAGGCCGGCCATGCGTGCCCTGACAGCAGCCGCGGTCGGACTGGCCGCGGCGCTCGCCCTCGTCTTCACCATCACGGCGAACGGCGCGCCCAGCGGCACGACCTCGCCCAAGCCGCTGCTGACCACCGTCCCCGCGCACCCCTGAGGGAGGGACACCGCCGCCATGCGCCGCACCGCCAGCCTGGTACTGCTCGCCTTCGCCGTGTTCTTCACCGCCCTGGCCCCGCTGATGCGGTGGTACGCCTTCCCGCGGCTCGCCAAGATCCCGCCCGGCCAGTACCAGGACATGGTCCTGGAGGCCAGGCCCGCCACCCTGATCGACTACGGCACGATGAAGGCCAGGCGGGTCCCCAAGGTCACCATCGTGCAGACCCTCAAGGGCGATGTCGCCGCCTCCGACCGCATCGAGAAGACCGCGGGCCGCGATGTCGTCGTCTGGGACGCGCTGTCCTACGTGGCCGGACCCGACGGCAAGATGGTCTCCCAGATCCCCGAGCGCTACATCTTCGACGCGCACTCCCAGGAACCCGTGCACGCCACCGGTGAGATGGTCGACGGCGACCCGGTGCGCCGCGAAGGCATCGAGTACAAGTGGCCGTTCCTCACCGAGAAGCGCGACTACACCTACTTCGACGCCCAGACCCGCACCTCGGCCCCCATCCACTACAAGGGGACACGCACCTTCCGCGGCCTGGAGGTCTACTACTTCGAGCAGACCATCCCCTGGACCAGGGTCCCGCTCCCCAAGAAGATGCCGGTCAAGGGCATCACCCCGCAGGCCGTCGAGAAGATGGGCACCACCCGCTGGTACACCACCAAGCGGATGTTCTGGGTGGAGCCGGTCACCGGCGCACCGGTCAACGGCGAGGAGGTCCACAAGGAGGAGCTGCGCGGCGGGGATCTGCTCCCCGGCGGCGGCAGGGTCACCGCCTTCGCCGGCCATGTGAAGATGCGCGCCGACTACGTCGACTCCACCGTCGCCCTGGTGACGTCCCAGCGCACCCTCGTCCTGCTGCTCACCGGCTACCTCCCCTGGGGCTTCCTGGTCCTCGGCGCCGCGCTGCTCGCCCTGAGCCTGCACCTCGAAGCCCGCGGCCGCCGCCCGGACGCCGTACCGCCCGGGCCCGCCCGCCCGGCCCCCACCGCGCCGGACGCACCGCTCAGCCCCGCCTGAGCCGGGCCGTGGTGTGCCGGGTCGGCTGCGCTGTCGCCGGATCCTCCGGCCAGGGGTGCTTGGGGTAGCGGCCGCGCAGCTCCGCGCGTACGGAGCGGTATCCGCCCTGCCAGAAGGACGCGAGATCGGCCGTGACGGCGGCCGGCCGGCCCGCGGGGGAGAGCAGATGCACCAGTACGGGCACCCGGCCGCCGGCCACCCGCGGCGACTCCTGCAGACCGAACAGCTCCTGCAGCTTCACGGCCAGCACGGGCTGCTCCCCGCCGTAGTCGACCCGTACCCGCGAACCGCTCGGCACCTCGATGCGCTCCGGCGCCAGCTCGTCGAGGCGGAACGCCTCGCCGGTCGCCCACGGCAGCAGCCGCGCCAGCGCCTGCCCCGCGTCGATCCGCTCCAGGTCCGCCCGCCGCCGCGCCCGCCCGAGTTCGGTCCCCAGCCAGTCCTCGGCCTGCTCCAGCAGCGCCGCGTCGGACACGTCGGGCCACGGCGCGCCCACCTCACGGTGCAGGAACGCCATCCGCTGCCGCAGCGAGGCCGCGGCGGCCGGCCACCGCAGCAGACCGAGCCCCTCCCGCCGCAGACCCGTCACCACCGCGTCCCGCAGCAGCCCGGCATCGGGCGCGGTCAGCGGCCGTGCCGCGAGCTCGATCGCCCCGAGCCGGGTCACCCGCCGGGCCACCACGTCCCCGTCCGACCAGCGCACCTCCTCGCCCGACGAGTACAGCGCCCGCGCCGCCGCACACGCCGTCTCCTCGTCGATCACCGCCGCCAGCTGCACCCGCGCCGACGCCGCCGCCACCGGCCTGTCGGCCACCGCGACGGCCAGCCACGCCGCGTCCCGCAGCCGGGAACCTCCGCCTTGGCTCCGCGCCCCCGAAGTGGCTCCTGCGGTCTCGGCGCCGGTCCCCGAGGCCATGAGGTAGCTCCCGGTGCCGCGGGCCCGTGCCACCCGCTCGGGGAACGCCAGCGCGGCGACGAGACCGGCGACGGCGTCGTCGGAGGCCGCTGAGCCGCCGCCGGTACCCGGGCCGGCGCCCTCGGCCCCGCCCGCCGCCGCCTCGGCGCCCGCCGACGCCAGCCGCCGCGCCTCCTGCCGCCACCTGGCGGCGTACGCGTCGCCACCCCGCCGCGCGGTGCGCCACGCGTCCGCCAGATCGTCCCCGTACGCCCGCGGCGGCTCCTCGCTCAGCAGCGCGACGACCTCCGCGGCCCGCCGTACGCCGACCTCGGCAGCGCCGTCCAGCAGGGCGCGGGCGAGCCGGGGGTGCAGTCCGACCCGCGCCATCCGGGTGCCGCGCTGCGTCGCCCGGCCGTCCTCGTCGACCGCGCCGATCGCCGTCAGCACCTCGCGTGCCGCGGCCAGCGCCCCGGCCGGCGGCGCGTCCAGCAGCGCCAGACCGCTCGCGGCCGGATCGCCCCAGCAGGCCGCCTGCAGGGCGAACGCGGTCAGATCGGCCACCTTGATCTCCGGCTCGGGGAACGCCGGCAGCCGCCCGTCCTCGCCCTGCGACCAGCAGCGGTAGACCACACCCGGTGCCTCGCGCCCCGCCCGGCCGGCGCGCTGGCGGGCCGCCGCCCGGGAGGCCCGTACGGTCGTGAGCGCGCTCAGCCCCCGGGCGTGATCCATCCGCGGCACCCGCGCCAGCCCGCTGTCCACCACCACCCGCACCCCGGGCACGGTCAGGCTGGACTCCGCCACGGAGGTCGCCAGCACCACCCTGCGCCCGCCGTCACCACCCGCCAGCACCGCGTCCTGCACCTCGGCCGGCGCCCGCCCGTGCACCTGCAGCACCTCGGCGTCCACCCCGGCCAGCTCCCCGGCGACCCGCCCGATCTCCCCGACACCGGGCAGAAAACACAGCACATCGCCCGTCCGCTCGCGCAGCGCCCGCCGCACCACCCCCGCCACATGCGTCAGCAGCGCCGGATCCACCCGCATCCCGTGCGCCGGCCGCACCGGCCGCTGCGGCGGCGCCCACACCACGTCCACGGGGTACGACACGCCCGGCGCCTCGACCACCGGCGCCGCCCCCTGGGAGCCGCCCAGCAGCCGGGCCCAGCCCTCCGCGTCCGTCGTCGCCGAAGCGGCCACCAGCTGGAGGTCGGGCCGCAGCGTCTCCCGTACGTCCAGGAGGAAGGCCGCGGTGGTGTCGGCGTCCAGATGCCGCTCATGGCACTCGTCGAGCACCACGACATCGACCCCGGCCAGCTCCGGGTCGCGCTGCAGCCGCTGCAGCAGCACCCCGGTGGTCACCACCTCCACGGCGGTACGGGGCCCGGCCCGCCGCTCACCACGCACCGTGAACCCGACGAGTTCACCGGCCTTCTCACCCAGCAGCCAGGCCATCCGCCGCGCCGCGGCCCGCGCCGCGATCCGCCGCGGCTCGGCGACCAGCACCCGCCGCCGCGGCCCCGCACCGGTCAGCCCCGCCAGCTCCAGCGGCACCAGGGTCGTCTTGCCGGTACCCGGCGGCGCGCACAGCACCGCCGTACCGGCCCGTTCCAGGGCGTCACGCAGCGCGGGCAGCGCGGTACGTACGGGCAGCTGGGCGAGGGCGTCACGGGCGATCACGCCCCCAGTCTGCCGCCCCGGCCACCGGCTCAGGCAGGCGCGTCCGCCCCGTCCGCGACACACACGAAGATCGCCGTCCCCGGAATCAGACGCCCGCGCAGCGGCGACCAGCCGCCCCACTCCTGGCTGTTGTCTTCCGGCCATTCCGGTTCCACGAGGTCCACCAGCCGGAACCCGGCCGCCACCACGTCCCGCACCCGGTCGCCCAGCGTCCGGTGGTGCTCGACGTACACCGCCCGGCCCCTCTCGTCCTGCTCCACGTACGGCGTGCGGTCGAAGTAGGACGCCGCCACCGACAGCCCCTCGGGCCCCGGCTCGTCGGGGAAGGCCCAGCGGATGGGGTGGGTGACGGAGAAGACGAACCGGCCGCCCGGCCGCAGCACCCGGCGGACCTCGCGCAGCACCCGCACCGGATCGGCGACGAACGGCAGTGCGCCGTACGCGGAGCAGGCGAGGTCGAAGCTGCCGTCCCGGAACGGCAGCGCCCCGGCGTCCGCCTCCACCAGTGCGGTGGCGTCGTCGCCCGTCGCTTCGGAGATCCGCAGCGCGTGCTGCAGTTGCCGGTGGGAGAGGTCCAGCGCCACCGGGAGCGCGCCCTGCGCCGCCAGCCAGCGGGAGCACTGCGCCGCGCCGGCCCCGATCTCCAGGATCCGCTGCCCCTTCAGCCCGCCGGCGGGCCCCAGCAGTGCGGCCTCCGCCTCGTCGAGCCCCTCAGGGCCCCAGACGAACCGGTCGTCCCCCAGGAACGCGCCGTGCTCGCTCTGGTACTCGTCCGCGTTGCGGTCCCACCAGCCCCGGTTGGCGCGGCTGCTCTCGGTGTCCGAGGCGTCACGTCGGGTCGCCTCCGGCTCGTGCTCTTGGTTCATCGCGCCCGTCGTCGTAGTCTTCGCTCTGCTTGTAGCTGCAGGGGACTGTGAGGCCGTTCGACCTCGCGGAACACCGCGTGCGCCGGATATGGGGCGTTCTGTCCCGGGTGTGCGCGTTCGCGCATTGACCGTGTCCGGCTGCCCCCGTATGCTACAAGTTGCGCTGCGGGCTTGCGCGCCTCAGACGGAGCAGGCCGCGCTCGCATCTGTATGTACCCCTCGGTTTTGAGGCGTTCCGGATCGTTCCGAGTGCTACGGCATTCACGGACCTCCGGGGAGAACGTCTCTGACACTGTCCGGCTTATGCAGAGGCGATACGGGCTCTCGGCGTAGCAGTACCTACGACTTCAATGTCCGTACCGGAGCCCTTTCCCACATGACGAGCAGCACCGAGACCACCGCCACCACCCCGCAGGTTGCGGTCAACGACATCGGTAACGAGGAAGCCTTCCTCGCCGCGATCGACGAGACGATCAAGTACTTCAACGACGGCGACATCGTCGACGGCGTCATCGTGAAGGTCGACCGGGACGAGGTCCTGCTCGACATCGGTTACAAGACCGAAGGCGTCATCCCGAGCCGTGAGCTCTCGATCAAGCACGACGTCGACCCCAATGAGGTCGTCGCCGTCGGTGACGAGATCGAGGCCCTCGTCCTCCAGAAGGAGGACAAGGAAGGCCGCCTGATCCTCTCGAAGAAGCGCGCCCAGTACGAGCGGGCCTGGGGCACCATCGAGAAGATCAAGGAAGAGGACGGGATCGTCACCGGTACCGTCATCGAGGTCGTCAAGGGTGGTCTCATCCTCGACATCGGCCTCCGTGGCTTCCTCCCGGCCTCCCTGGTCGAGATGCGCCGCGTCCGCGACCTTCAGCCCTACGTGGGCAAGGAGCTCGAGGCCAAGATCATCGAGCTGGACAAGAACCGCAACAACGTGGTCCTGTCCCGCCGTGCCTGGCTGGAGCAGACCCAGAGCGAGGTCCGCCAGACCTTCCTCACCACCCTCCAGAAGGGCCAGGTGCGCTCGGGCGTCGTCTCCTCCATCGTCAACTTCGGTGCCTTCGTGGACCTGGGCGGCGTCGACGGTCTCGTCCACGTCTCCGAGCTGTCCTGGAAGCACATCGACCACCCGTCCGAGGTCGTCGAGGTCGGCCAGGAGGTCACGGTCGAGGTCCTGGACGTCGACATGGACCGCGAGCGCGTGTCCCTGTCGCTCAAGGCGACCCAGGAAGACCCGTGGCAGCAGTTCGCCCGGACCCACCAGATCGGTCAGGTCGTCCCGGGTAAGGTCACCAAGCTCGTTCCCTTCGGTGCGTTCGTGCGCGTCGACGAGGGCATCGAGGGCCTGGTCCACATCTCCGAGCTGGCCGAGCGCCACGTCGAGATCCCGGAGCAGGTCGTCCAGGTCAACGACGAGATCTTCGTCAAGGTCATCGACATCGACCTCGAGCGCCGCCGCATCAGCCTCTCGCTGAAGCAGGCCAACGAGTCCTTCGGTGCCGACCCGTCGGCGGTCGAGTTCGACCCGACCCTGTACGGCATGGCCGCGTCCTACGACGACCAGGGCAACTACATCTACCCCGAGGGCTTCGACCCGGAGACCAACGACTGGCTGGAGGGCTACGAGGCCCAGCGCGAGGCGTGGGAGAACCAGTACGCCGAGGCGCAGCAGCGCTTCGAGCAGCACCAGGCCCAGGTCATCAAGTCCCGCGAGGCCGACGAGCAGGCTGCGGCCGAGGGCGCTGCGGCGCCGGCGGCGCAGGGTGGCGGCCAGGCCGGCGGCGGCAACGCCGGTGGCGGCTCGTACTCCTCGGAGTCGGCGGACAACTCCGGCGCCCTGGCGTCGGACGAGGCCCTCGCCGCGCTCCGCGAGAAGCTGGCCGGCGGCCAGAGCTGAGCTCTTGCCGACAGGCAGCGATGCGCTGCTAGGCACTAGCCGATAGGCGAAGGCCCGTTCCCCTCCGGGGGAGCGGGCCTTTGTCGTGTCTGGGGCCGGGCGGGGGGCCGGGTAGGGGGCCGGACGGGGCCGGGACTGGGCTGGGGCTGGACTGGGACTGCCGTCCTTGCCGGTGCTGCGGATGGGACGGTCGAGTGCCCGATGACGCCGTTCTTGCTGGACTTGGGGAAGTGCACACCTTCCATGTCTAGGCCGTGCAGGCGCGTTGAAGCTGGTGCCGTAGGTGCCGTCGGCGAGCTGAAACCGGCCACCTGGCTTCGCGGTCATGAGTGCGTCCCTGAGCTGCGCGGACGTTGATACGTCGATGAACCGGGCCGGGGAGGCGGGAGTTCCGATGGGAGCGTCGGTGGTGGCTGCTGTGGTCGAGGTGACCAAGGTGGTCGAGGTGGCCGGTGGGAGGCGAGGGGTGGGGATGTGGGGGTGGGACGCGTCAAGGCTTCAGGTGGTGGCGGGTGAGAGTGAGGTGAGGGGCGAACTGCTTTTGGCTGCGGGGGAGTTGGGTTCATGTCCTTGGAGTGGGAGCGGGACGTGTGCTCCTGGCCCTGGTGAGAGGCGGGCTTCCGGCGCTGGCGGGAGGCGGTCGCCTGGGCCTGGAGGGGGCCGTGTCCGGCGCGATGGAGAGTGTCCGGAAAGGGACGGGGTCATATCCGGCACCGGGAATGCCTGGGGTCGACCGCGCGTTGGCGTTCATGAGAACGAGGAGGAGCGGTCACTGTGTTGGATCCCCAGAGTTTGTACGCATGGGAGCCGAGCGGGCTCGCGGAGGTCGAGGCGATCGCCTCCAGGGACTCCGCTGGTCTCGTGCTGCTGTACCACTTCGACGGCTATATCGACGCCGGTGAGACGGGCGACCAGATCGTCCGACGGCTGCTCGACGGCCTGCCGAACGAAGTCGTGGCCCGCTTCGATCATGACCGCCTCGTCGACTACCGCGCCCGGCGCCCGCTGCTCACCTTCGAGCGCAACCGCTGGACCGCCTACGAGGCCCCGGGCATCGAGCTGCGGCTGGTGCGGGACACCACCGACGCGCCGTTCCTGCTGCTGTCCGGGCCCGAGCCGGATGTCGAATGGGAGCGCTTCGCCGCCGCAGTGAAGGAGATGGTGGAGCGGCTCGGTGTGCGTCTCTCGGTGAACTTCCACGGCATCCCCATGGGCGTTCCGCACACCCGTCCCGTCGGCATCACCCCGCACGGCAACCGCACGGACCTGATGCCCGGACACGCCAGCTTCTTCGACGAGGCCCAGGTCCCCGGCAGCGCGGAGGCGCTGATCGAGTACCGGCTCGCCGAGGCGGGGCACGACGTACTGGGCGTGGCGGCGCATGTGCCGCACTACATCGCCCGGTCCGCGTATCCGGACGCCGCGCTGACGGCCCTGGAGGCGGTGACCGCCGCGACCGGCCTGGTGCTCCCCGGTGCGGCGCATTCGCTGCGGACGGAGGCGCTGCGGACGCAGGAGGAGATCGAACGGCAGATCTCAGAGGGCGACGAGGAGCTGGTGGCGCTGGTCAGCGGGCTGGAGCATCAGTACGACGCGGTCGCCGGTGCGGAGACCCGGGGGAATCTGGTCGCCGAACCGGTGGAGCTCCCGTCGGCGGACGAGATCGGCAGGGAGTTCGAACGCTTCCTGGCGGAGCGGGAGGGCGACGGCGGGGGCGGCGTCTGAGCCGGGGCCGCCGCCTCCTGCGCGCCGGCCACCGCGGTGCACCGTATAGCGTGGGCCCATGGTGAAGGTGGGGCTGACCGGTGGTATCGGCGCGGGCAAGAGCGAGGTGTCGCGGTTGCTGGCGTCGTACGGCGCGGTGATCGTGGACGCGGACAAGATCGCACGCGAGGTCGTGGAGCCGGGTACGCCCGGCCTGGCGGCGGTGGTCGAGGAGTTCGGCGACGGTGTGCTCACACCGGACGGCACACTGGACCGGCCGAAGCTGGGCGGGATCGTCTTTGCCGACCCCGAGAAGCTGAAGGCGCTGAACGCCCTCGTGCACCCGCTGGTCGGCGCCCGATCGGCCGAACTCGAGGCATCCGCGGGGCCGGACGCGGTGGTGGTGCACGATGTTCCGCTGCTGACGGAGAACGGACTGGCGCCGCTGTACGACCAGGTGGTCGTCGT
Organism: Streptomyces sp. NPDC002446; assembly: GCF_053595675.1. Taxonomy (NCBI): domain Bacteria; kingdom Bacillati; phylum Actinomycetota; class Actinomycetes; order Kitasatosporales; family Streptomycetaceae; genus Streptomyces; species Streptomyces sp. NPDC002446. Next base: position 35,944 of record NZ_JBSFYC010000061.1, read on the forward strand.
CGACGCCGCCCCGCAGACCCAGCTGGACCGCCTGATGCGGCTGCGCGGCATGACCGAGGACGAGGCGAAGTCCCGGATGGCGGCCCAGGCGACCCGTGAGCAGCGGCTGGCGATCGCGGATCTCGTCATCGACAACGACGGACCGCTGGAGGCCCTGGAACCGCAGGTCCGCGCGGTATGGGAGCGCCTGCGGGGCGCCTGAGCCCGGACGGTACCCTCACCGCCATGACTCCTCCTTCCGATCTCGACGCCGGGACCCCTGGCGCAGCGCCCGCCGCCCCTCCGGAGACCGGCTCCGCCAACGGCGGTTCGGCCCCCGCGTCTTTCGTCGTGAACATCCCCGGCGTCGCGGACACGGATCTGGAGCCGGAACCGCTCGACCCCTCACAGATCGTCTCCGGCGAGCCGCAGGTGACCGGCAAGGTGCTCTGGGAGTCGCCGGACGGCCGGCAGCTCCGGGGAATCTGGCAGATCACGCCCGGCGTGGTGACGGACACCGAGGCCAATGAGCTGTTCGTGGTCGTCAGCGGACGCGCCACGATCGAGGTCGAGGACGGTCCGGTACTCGAGGTGGGGCCGGGTGACGCCTGCGTGCTGCGCGAGGGCGACCGTACGCGGTGGACCGTGCACGAGACGCTGCGCAAGGCCTACCACATCAGCCTTTAGTCCAGGCTGCTCGCAGGCGGTCGCCCCGGCCGGTTGAGGCCGCACCGGCCGGGGAATGCCGCGACCGACGGGGTTGTTGTGCCGCAGGTGACGCCGTACGGCCCGTGGCTGCCTCATGCCCCGATGGCGGCGGCAACGCGAGAGGAGCAATCCGTGCCCGAGAGCAGCCCCGAGACGCATGTCATCGACTTCCGTGCCGCGGAGCAGCTGTTGGCGGCCCGCGACCCACGTGGCGCGATCCGGCTGCTGGACTCGGTCATCACCGCACACCCGGAGAACACCGCGGCCCGACTGCTGCGCGCCCGCGCTTTCTTCCTCGCCGCCCAACTGCGCCCGGCGGAACTCGAGTTCCAGATAGTGCTGGAGCGTGAACCGGACAACGCCTTCGCTCATTTCGCACTGGGCCGCACCCTGGAGCGCGCCAACCGCCCGGACGAGGCACTGCGCCACTTCCGCCTGGCGGCCGCCCTCGAGCCGCGCCCGGAGTTTCTCCAGGCCGCCCGCTTCGCACGCGATGACACGGGCAGCGGCGAACTCGCTCCCTGAGGAGAGGGGGCTGAGGACGCGGGACGAACCGGCGAGGGAAAGACGGCTCGGGAGCAGACGGCACGGCGCGGGACGGGACAGGGAGAGGGCGAGGCGCGGACGGCGGCACGGGGAAGGGCGGTACGGGTGAGCGAGACACGGGCGGTGGCACGGGGAGAAAACGGCACGGCGGAGCGAGACAGGGAAGGCAGCTGCGCTGGAACCGTGATCGCGGCCCAGGAGAGCGCCTACGGTCTGGTGTCGCGCCGGCGGCCGGTGTCCCTGCGTATCCCGAACGCTTCGTTGCGGCCCCGGTCAGGCTCGTAGGGCGGTATCTCCTTGCCCGGTTGGTAGTGCGGCCCCTGGTGGATGTGGCGGATCACCATGGCCAGGTCCATGACCGCCACCATGGCCACGGCGGCGCACGCCGCCGCCCATGCCGGGCGACCGACGTTGACGAAGGCCACGGCTCCGGCGACGGCGCACAGCAGCCCCCACAGCGCCAGCCCGCAGCGCATCCTCAGCGGGCTGCGTGCGTGCAGCGGCTCATCTCCCGAACGCATCGGCACCCATCTCCCACCTCCAGGATCCTCCCGATCGGCGCGACAGTCACCTGTCTCTTCCTTCCCTTGGTCCGCTGGTCCGCCCTCTCCCTTCATTCGCCGCTGCGGCAGGGGTCGCCGGCGGGGTGGCTGTTGATCCAGGACAGCCCGCCGATGTCGAGTAGCGACCGGGCACGGGTCACCGCGACATACGCCAGGCGCGCCTCGTCGATATCGATCGGCCCGGGGACGGGTGCTCCGTCCTCATCGCGTTCGTCGAGATCGTCGGGGCCCGTGAAGTCGTCCGCGATGCGCACGCTCGCCCACTCCCGTCCTTTGGCCCGGTGCGCCGTGGACACCGTCACCTCGGCGGTATCTTCGGGCGCGAGCCGGTCCAGCGCCCGGAGCACCGCTTCCGTGCCGTGCTCGTCGACGAGTTCCACCAGCGGCATCAGATCCCGTCCGGCGGGGTCGAACTCCGCGTATTCACGCAGCTCCGCCCAGGTTTCGAAGAGCATCAGCTCGGGATGGGCGGTGCGGCGCCCGGCTTCGAGGTCGTGCACGGCGCGGGCGAGCGCGCTCAGCGCCTCTCCGCCTCCTGCCAGCGCGACCCGGCGGCCCGCCTCCAGCTGCCGTATCACCTCCACCATCGCCCCCACGTTCGTCCGGCACAGAATCGCGTCCGGGGCACGGACCCTGCGCAACTCCGTATCCAGGCAGGGTGAACCCGTGAGCCGGATCGGTGCGCCGACGATCGTCAGCCAGCGGTTGGCCTCGGCGGCAAGCGCCGGTCCGAAGCGGAAGGAGCGGGAGAGGCTGAGCTGTCTGCCGTCGAACCCGGACATCACATCGCGCGCCCCGCGCCAGCCGTAGATCGCCTGAGCGGAGTCCCCGACCAGCACCAGCTGTGCGCGGTCGCGCTGAGCCGTGAAGACCTGCTCGACGACGGGGTTGGTGTCCTGCGCCTCGTCCAGCAGCAGGAAGTCCGCCCGGATGACGGGGTCGCTCAGCGCCCACATCTTCAGGTAGTGGTCGTGTTCGAAGCGGACGACGCCGTGGTCCGGGTGCTGGAGATCGGCCCAGGCCTTGCGCGCGTACGGCAGAACGAGGTCGGCGAGTTGGGCCTGGAGCGGCTCGGATTCGGCGCCGCGTAACGGCGGGACATGGTGGGGAGCGATCTCGCGGTCGGCCGACTGGCAGAAGCGGGTGACGGTGCGCAGCACCGTATGGGAGAGCGCCCTGTTACTGACCTTGCGTGCTCCGATGCGTACGGACATCCCGTCGTCGATGCCCAGGGCCGCGCCCGTGCGCCAGCCTGCTTGCCGAGGGGCGTTCATCCGTGCCTGGTAGTGCTTGCCCACGGCGGTGTACGCGAGGGCGTGGGCGGTGCCGCAGGCCACCTCGTCGGGGAATTCCCGGGCGGCGTGGCGCGCGACGGCTCTGTTGAAGGCGATGTACCGGCCGTGCCGGCCTTGGCGCCGCGCGGAGTGCGCGAGCAGCGCGAGCGTTGTCGTCTTTCCTGTGCCGGCACCGGCCTGGATGACGAGATGGGAGCCGGTCGGAAAGGCCTCCGCCGCGGCGGTCTGTTCGGGAGTAGGGGTGTGCATGGCGCTCCTCACCGAGGTCATATCGTTACGGAGAGTGATCTCGATTACTTACTGTAATCGAGCTCGGCGTGAGCGCAAGAGGCTTTCTGCGGCCTGTGGATAAGTCCGGCTCTGCGCGCCGGGGCGCGGCGGGAGCGGCACGCGTTGTCAGTGCCGTCTGCTTCCCTGGTCATCACGCATTCCTGGTCATCACGCACAGGCCGCTGCGGCGGCTTGAGCGCGAGGCAGGCGGCTCGGGGAGGTGTCGTGCGTACGACCGTAGACTCGCAGGTCGGGCACGCAGGGGCAGCCCGGGTGCGGCCGGCCCGGCAGACGCCGTGGCCGGCAGCGAAGGATCAAACGAAGGATCAGACGTCAGGGGACGGTATGACGAAGCGGTGGGAGGGCGGCGGACACCCCGCCGTGGCCGGCTGTGCCGCGGTCTTCCTGCCCGCCCAGCCGCCGCGCGCCGGGAAGATCGCTCTCTGGCGGCCCGACGGCGGTCCGCTCCCGGATGCCGGCACCGGAGGAGGCGGGGCGGCGGCACCGGTCAAGGACGGGGCCCTGGAGCCGACGCAGCTGACCGTTGCCCGTCGGCACGGCAACGGCGCCCGCAGCCGCACCGTTCCCGCTCTGCTGCTCCCGCTGGCCGAGGCCATGCCACTGCTGGTCCGCGCCCGGCACGACCCGGCCGCCGACCCGGCCGCCGCCTGCTGGGGCGCGGCCACCCTGCACGCACTGCACCTCGCAGCACGGGGCAGACTGCTGCCGGGCCTGACCGCCGACGACACCGACGCCTGGCGCGCCGGTCCCCTCGACCCTGAGGACATCGCCCACCTCAGGGCCATCGCCGCTGCCATGCCCGCCGAGGCATACCCCGTGCCCCTCCCCGGCAGCCGACCGCTCCGGTTGCACGACCCCGCGGCCCTGGTGCGGCTCTATGTGGACGCGGTCGCCGACACGCTGCCGCGCACCCCCGCCGCCGGACTGGTGGCCGGTGCCCCGTTCGCCGCGAGGGAGCCGCAGCAGCTTCCCGGCGCGCGGGAATGGGCCGCCGAGGTCGCGGCGGGCGTCGACGCCGGGGTGCGGCTCTCACTGCGTCTGGACCTCGCACCGCACCAGCTCTTCGACAGGCGGGAGGAGAACGGGGCGGGCGAGGCCGAGGAGCCCAGTGCCGCGGCCGCCGTCCTGCAGGTGCACAGCCTCACCGATCCGACCCTGGTGGCCGACGCCCGCGCCCTGTGGGAGGGCGAGGGCCCCGATCACTTCGGGCCGCGCTCCCGCATCGACACACTGCTCGCGCTGCGCCGTGCCGCCCGCGTATGGGCCCCGCTCACCCGCCTCCTGGAGCGGCCGGTCCCCGATGTGCTTCCCCTCGGTGAGGACGAGTTGTCCGAGCTGCTGGGGGAGGCGGCGCCCCGTCTGGGGGCCGCGGGGGTGGCCGTCCACTGGCCCAGGGAGCTGGCCCGCGGACTGACCGCGGCGGCGGTGCTGCGCCCGGCGCCCGGCTCCGCCGCGGACGGCTTCGGCTTCTTCGACACCCGTGAACTGCTGCAGTTCCGCTGGCAGATGGCGCTGGACGGGGCGCCGCTCACGGAGGCGGAAATGGACGCCCTGGCCGAGGCGCACCGGCCCGTGGTGCGGCTCCGGGACCAGTGGGTCCTGGTCGACCCGGGGCTCGTCCGCAAGGCCCGTAAACGCGAACTGGGATACCTGGAGCCGGTCGATGCCCTGGCCGCGACGCTCCACGGCACGACGGAGGTGGAGGGCGAAGAGGTCGAGGTGGTGCCACTCGGAGCGCTCGCCGCGCTGCGCGCCCGCCTCGCCACCCCGGCGCGCCCGCTGCCCCAGCCGCCCGGACTGCAGGCGACCCTCCGCGACTACCAACTACGGGGCATGGCCTGGCTCGACACCATGACCTCGACCGGCCTCGGCGGCTGCCTCGCCGACGACATGGGCCTGGGAAAGACCGTCACCGTCATCGCGCTCCACCAGCACCGGCGGCCCACCGACCCCGTCCTCGTGGTCTGCCCCGCCTCCCTCCTCGGCAACTGGCAGCGCGAGATCGAGCGCTTCGCCCCCGGCACGCCCGTACGCCGCTTCCACGGCACCGGCCGCAGCCTCGACGGCCTGGACGGCGGCTTCGTGCTGACGACGTACGGGACGATGCGCAGCAGCGCCGCCCGACTGGCCGCCAGGCGCTGGGCATGGGTCGTCGCCGACGAGGCGCAGCATGTGAAGAACCCCGGCTCCTCGACGGCCAAGGCGCTGCGCAGCATCAAGGCCCCCGCCCGGATCGCCCTCACCGGCACGCCCGTGGAGAACAACCTCTCCGAGCTGTGGGCCCTCCTGGACTGGACGACCCCCGGGCTCCTCGGCCCCCTCAAGACGTTCCGCGCGCTGCACGCCCGCGAGGTCGAGGGAGGTGAGACCCCGGAGGCGGCCGAGCGGCTCGCGAGGCTGGTGCGCCCGTTCATCCTGCGCCGCAAGAAGTCCGACCCCGGCATCGCGCCCGAACTCCCGCCCAAGACCGAGACCGACCACCCGGTGGCGCTGGGGCGCGAACAGGCCGCGCTCTATCAGGCCGTTGTCCGCGAGACGCTCACCCGGATCGAGTCCGCCGAGGGTATCGCGCGCCGCGGCCTGGTCATGAAACTGCTCACCGCCCTCAAGCAGATCTGCAATCACCCCGCGCAGTACCTCAAGGAGGCCGCCCCGGGCCTGGCCGCCCGCTCGGGGAAGCTCGAACTCCTCGACGAACTCCTGGACACCATCCTCGCCGAGGGCGGCGCCACATTGATCTTCACCCAGTACGTGAGCATGGCGCGGCTGCTCGAACGGCACCTCGCCACCCGGGGCATCCCCACCCAGCTGCTGCACGGCGGCAGCCCCGTCGCCGAACGGGAGAAGATGGTCGACCGCTTCCAGACCGGGCAGGCCCCCGTCTTCCTGCTGTCCCTGAAGGCGGCCGGCACCGGTCTGAACCTCACCCGCGCGGGCCATGTGATCCACTACGACCGCTGGTGGAACCCCGCGGTGGAGGAACAGGCCACCGACCGCGCCTACCGCATCGGCCAGACCCAGCCCGTCCAGGTCCACCGGCTGATCGCCGAGGGCACCGTCGAGGACAACATCGCCCAACTCCTCAACGCCAAACGGGCGCTCGCCGACGCGGTGCTCTCCGGTGGGGAGACCGCGCTGACCGAACTCTCCGATGCGGAGCTGGCCGATCTCGTGTCCCTCAGGAGGCCGGCATGACCCCCCGCCCCACCACCCGCCGCGCCGCCGCGGCCGACCAGCTGGCCCGCGCGGACCGTACCCGCACCTTCCCGCCTCTGCCGGCCCGGCCCGGTGCCCGCGGGCTGTTCGCCGAGTCCTGGTGGGGCAGCGCCTGGCTGGACGCGCTGGAGACCACCGCCCTCGACGGCGCACGGCTCGCCCGCGGCCGGACCTACGCCCGCGACGGTCACGTCGACACCATCAACGTGACACCGGGCCGCATCGTCGCCACCGTACGCGGCAGCAAGCCCCGCCCCTACAGCGCCGAAATCCGCCTCAGAACCCTCACCCAGCAGGAGTGGGACGCCCTCCTGGACGCGATCGCCGCGGAACCCACTCAGCTGACCGCCCTGCTGGCGAAGAAACTGCCCAGCGCACTGGCCGCAGGCGAGGTGCGCCTGCTGCCGGGACCGGGCGACCTCGTCCCCCGGTGCTCGTGCCCTGACGTCGGCAGGCCGTGCAAACACGCCGCCGCGCTCTGCTTCCAGGTGGCCAGACTCCTCGACGCGGACCCGTTCGTCCTGCTGCTGATGCGCGGCCGCGGCGAACGCGAACTCCTCGACGAACTCTCCCGCCGCAACGCCGCTCTGACCGCCCGTGAAGCCCGCGCGCACACCCCCGCCACCGTGTCGGTGCCCGGCGGCCAGGAGCCCCAACGCCCCGCGCGAGCGGATGCCCTGACGCCTGCCGCCATGACGGCCCCCGGCGCGCCCGGAGAGCCCTCGACGCCGAAGACGCCCGCACCGCCCGGTGTGCTCGCCCGCGCGGCCCTCGCCGACCGCCCCCGGCCGCCGCTGCCACCGCCCCTGCCGGCGCCACCGCAACCGGGCCGCCCGCCTGCCCTGCCGGACGGCGACGCCCTCCCCTTCGACCCCGCCACCCTGGAATTCCTGGCCGCCGACGCCGCGGCCCGCGCCCACGCCTGCGTCACCGCCGCCGGATCGCCGGGCCCCGGCGGCGGGCGGCCGGCGGTCCACGGCCCGTTCCCGGAACTGCCCCCGTGGGAAGACGCCGTCCGCCTGGCCGCAACCGCCCACCCCACGGCCGGGCTGACCGCCACCACCCGGGCCCTCTACCGCGACCTCGCGGCCGCGACCGGCCGTACGGCCACGGACGTGGCCCGCTCCGTCGCCGCCTGGCGGCAGGGCGGCCCCGAAGGCCTCGCCCTCCTCGACACGACCTGGAACCCTCCGGCCGGGGACTTCGACCGGGCCCGCAGCGCCCTCCTGGCCGCGGACCTCCCCGCCCTGCGCCCCCGCCACAACCACCTCACCGACCCGGACCGCGGCATCCAGCTCCGCTTCGGCCGCGACAACCGCTGGTACCCCTACGAATCCGAACCAGGCGCGGAGGACTGGTGGCCCACCGGACCAGCGGACCGCGACCCCGTAGGCGCCCTCACCACCCTGCTCGCGCGATGACTAACCTCAAGGCCGTGGAAGGCCTCGACACACTCACCCGATCCCTCGCCCAGCGCACCCCCGAGCAGCTCGCCGCGCTCCTCACCCGCCATGCCGAGCCGCTCGCCCGCCGCCCCGCCCCCACCGAACTGCGCGGCCTTGCTGGCGCGTTGTGGTCCTACGAAACCCTCCACCACCTGGTGCTGCACCTCGATCACCCGCGCCTGCAGGTGCTCGCCACCACCGCCCGCCTCAGCCAGGAGCGCGCCGCGCGCGACGCCCCCGGCCCCGCCGCCCCTGCCCCGGGCGCCGACTACCAGTCCCTGATGGCACACCGCCTGTCCTTCGCGCAACTGGCCACCGCCCCCCTCCCGCCTGAGGACGTCTTCACCGCCCTCGGCGCCACCGGTACCGCGCGCACCGCCGCCGAAGCCGCCCTGCGCGCCCTCTACGACGACGGACTGGCCGCCCCGGCCGAGGACGGCTGCATCGTCGTCCCGCCGCGCACCCCGCAACTCCTGGCCGCCCACGACCTCGGCCCGTTCCTGGCGCAGGCCCCGCGCCTGGTCCCGGACGACACCGCCGACCCCGGAATGCCCGCCGCAGCGGTCCCCGCGACCTCGCTGCACGACGAGTCCCGGGCCGCAGCGGCGACCCTCGCCGCCACCGTGGAGCGCCTGCTGGGCTCCCTGGCGACGCAGCCCGCCGCCCTGCGCAAGTCGGGCGGCCTGGCCGTACGGGAGATCAAACGGCTCGCCAAGGCGGCCGGCGCCTCCGAGCCGCACACCCGGCTCCTCCTCGACCTCGCCCTCGCCGCCGACCTGATCGCGCTGACCCGTACCCCGGCCGGTATCACCGCCCTGCCCACCAGCGCCTATGACGTATGGCTGGGCAGCCCGCCGGGCCGGCGCCTGGCCCCCGTCCTGGCCGCCTGGTCCGCCCTGTGGGCCGTGCCCACCCACACGCCGTTCGGCGAGACCCCCACGGCGCTGGTCCGTGGCCACGACCGGCACGCGCCCGCCCTCCGGCACGCCCTCCTCGCCGCCCTGGACACCGTCCCCCTCGGCGCCGGAGCCCCTCTGCCGCCCCTGCCGCACGCGCCCTCACCCGGGCCGGAGCCCGCACGGCCCGCTCACGACGCCCTGCGCAACCTCCTGCGGGCAGCGGACTGGCACCGTCCCCTCGCCGTCACCCAGCAGCCGATGGCCGAGGAACGCGCCGCACACACCCTCCACGAAGCTGCCTACCTGGGCCTGGTCGCCCACGGCACCCTTACCCCCCTCGGCCGGGCGCTGCTCACCGACCCGCGGTCCCTCGACGAGCCGCTCGGCGACCTGCTCCCGCCCCTGCTCGAACAGGCCCACTTCCAGGCCGATCTGACCGCGGTGGTGCCCGGCCGCCCCGCCGCCGAGCTCGCCGGGCTGCTCGCCTCCGCTGCCGACCGCGAGTCCGAAGGGCACGCCGTGACCTGGCGGTTCACCCCCGCCTCCGTACGTCGCGCGCTGGATGCCGGCCACGCCGCCGACGCTCTCCTCGGCGACCTCGCGCGAGCCTCGGCGACCGGCACCCTGCCGCAGCCACTGCGCTACCTCGTCCAGGACGCCGCCCGCGCCCACGGCAGGATGCGCGTCCTGCCCGCCGCCTGCTGCATCCGCTCCGACGATGAAACCCTCGTCAAGGAGCTGGCCGCCCACCGCGCCCTGCGCGGCCTCGCGCTCCGCGCCATCGCCCCGACCGTCCTGGTCAGCGGCAGCCCGCCGGCCGCCACCCTGGACGCCCTGCGCGCCGCGGGCTACGCACCGGCCCTGGAATCCGACACCGGCACCACCACCGTCGAACGCCTCCCCGCCCACCGCGCCAAGGCGTCCGCCCCCGCCCGGGATCCGCACGCACCGCTCGCCCTCGCCCGCCGCCTCCTGGGCCTGCCGCCGGAACCCCGGGAGGCCGCGGAATCCAGCGGCGTGTGAGAGGCGCGGCCGCGTTGTCAGTGCCGTCAAGTAGCGTTCTGGATACGCGGAGTCGATCCGGCAGTCCGAGCAGATCGACCGGCCGTGGGGGGAGGACGAGGTCGCGTGGAGGAGCACGGGATGGACGGCGAGGGGGACGCCAGTGTGAAGGGCGTACGGAACGAGTTCGACGGCAGCGCGTACGGGCCGGTGGTGCAGGCCGGGACGATCCACGGCGGTGTGCACTTCGAGGTGAAGCGCCCCGAGGTTCCGGTGCCGCGGCAGGTGCCGGCCGGAGTCGCCCGGTTCGTCGACCGTGAACCGGTGATCGAGGCCATCGACGGCTGGGTGGGCGAGAACGGCGGGGTGGCCGTGCTCAGCGGCCTGCCGGGAGTGGGCAAGAGCGCGACGGCGCACAGATGGGCGCAGGGAAAGCGCGGCCGGTTCCCCGGTGGTGAGTTCTATGTCGACTTCGCCGAGCTGCGGGCGCAGGTGGGCGGTGACGTCTCGGCCGGAGTGAGCCGCTGCCTGCGGGCGATGGGAGTCGAGGACCAGTACCTGCCGGGCACGCTCGGCGAGTTGACCGGAATGTTCCGCAGCCGGACGGCCGACGAGCGGGTGCTGGTGGTCCTGGACGACGTCACCGAGCCGGCGCAGGTACGGGCGCTGATCCCGGGCGCACCCGGGAGCGTCGTGCTCGCGACGAGCCAGGGCAGACTCGGTGAACTGCTGCCCCTGGCGCGCCTGCTGCCGCTGGAACCCCTCACCGGCGCACATGGCCTGCAGCTGCTCAAGGACCTGTGCGGAGAAGACCGCGTCATGGCGGGCGGGGCGGCCGAGGCCGAGCGGATCGTCGCGAGCTGCGGCGGGCTGCCCGTGGCGCTGCATGTGGCCGCCGCGAGGCTGGTGACGCACCCGGGGTTGTCGGTCGAGGCGTTCGCCGATGAACTGGCCGCTGACGAGAGCCGATTGAATGCCTTGCGCACGGGAGGGGAGCGAGTGGTGACGGCGGTTTTCGCGGTGGCGTATGCCGGGTTGTCCGAAGAGACCGCACGGCTGTATCGGGTGCTGGGCCTGTATCCCGGGCGCCGGTGGGACGCGGAGACGGCCGCCGCCGCTGCCGGAACGACGGTTCCTCAGGCGACCGAGCAGCTCGAAGCCCTGGAGACCGCGAGCCTGGTCACGGTGGCGGCGGACGGACGGTACGACTTCCACGACCTGGTGCGGCTGCACGCCAGGGAGCAGGCGGTCAAGGAGGAGGCGGAGACCGAGCGCACCGCCGTCGTACGCCGGGTGGTGGACCATCTGCTCACCCGCGCCGCGCACGCGGACCTGGCCGTCATGGGGCGCCGGATGCGCATCGGACAGTACGTCGAGCGCTTGGAGGAGAACGACCGGCGAGCCGGCTTCCGGGACCGTCAGCAGGCGCTGGAGTGGCTGGACGCCTGGCGCGGCGAACTGCTGTCCGTCCAGCGGGCCGCCGCGGACCACCAGTGGCATCGCCGGGCCTGGGAGCTGGCCGAGGCGCTGACCGCGCTGTTCCTCAACCGCCGATACGTCAACGACTGGGCCGTGTCCGGGGAGCTCGGCGCCAGGGAGGCCGCTGCGGACGGCAACCCGGCCGCCGAGGCCCGGCTGCGTGCACTGCTCTCGCGTCCGCTGATGGACCGCGACGAGCTGGACCGGGCCCGCCGCGAACTCGAAACGGCCATCGAACGGGCCGACGAATCCGGCCATACGCTGCTGCGAGCCTCCGCCCGCGAGTTCTACGGACGGTACTGGGACCGCTGCGATCCGGGCCGCGCCGTCACGACGTACGAGGAGGCGATGACGCTCTACCGCGCCGCGGGTGATGAGCGCGGTATCGCCATCGGCCGCTACTTCATGGGCTGCGCCCAGCACGCCGTCGGCCGCACCGAGGACGCGCTGGCCACGCTGCAGGACGCCTACGACGGATTCATGGCGATCGACGACCGCCGGATGGGGGCGCGTGCGCTGGCCGCGCTCGGGAGCGTGCAGCGGAAGCGGGGGCGCGTCGATGAGGCGGTCGCGGCCCTGGAGGAGGCCGTGCGGATGCTCCGTGAGCGCGGGGCCGTCCATTACGAGGCCCCGGTGTGCGAGGAGCTGGCCGCGCTGGCCGAAGAGCGTGGCGATCGCGAGCGATGGCGGCAGCTGCTCACCCGGGCGCTGGAGATATATGAGGCGGGCGGCGGCCCGCGCGCCGTCGAGCTGCGCCGCAGGCTGACGGAGGCCGAGGAGGAGCCCGAGTAGCCGGCGGGCGGGGCGAGGTGCCCCGCCCTAGGGCCGGTGGCCGTGTGGCGCAAGCCGCAGTGCGGCGTCCTCGGTGCGGTTGCCGAGGGCGACGGTGACGACGCCGTCCAACGGGCGCTGAGTGCGCAGGAAGGCGTAGACGACACCGGCCAGCACGGTGGGGTCGGTCATCAGGCCGGTGGCGCACACTTCGACCGTGCGGCCGTCGTGCAGCCCGATACGGCAGCCGCGGCCGGCGACGGTGGCGGCGGCGAGCCGACAGCCGGGGGCGTAGCGGGCCAGGGTGTCCTGGATCCACCGGTCGGCGGCGACGACGGTGGGGGCCGGATCGCGGCGGATCAGGACCGATGCGCTCTCCGCCAGCCGCCGGTCCCATTCGTCGTCCGCGCTCGACAGGTGCCGGAAAGGCCCGTCGGGGGCGTCGGTCCGCACGGCGACGGCGAAGGAGTCGACGGCGGCAGGGGTGCGCTCGACGGACACCCGGGTGCCGTCGGGCCCCTCGTCGAGCGAGGTGGTCACGTGGAACGCGGTGACGTCGGCCGGGCGGTCCTGCGGTACGGGAGGTTCCGGTGCCCGGCGCGGGGGCGGCGGACCGGTCGGCTCGGGGAGGCCCACGAGGTCGTAGACGGCGGTCCGGATCAGGTCCAGGGCCCGGCCCGGAGCGGCGAAGGCGCTCTCGCCGAGCTTGCGGAGCCGGGCGACGGTGTCGTCGCCGGTCGAGTCCGGGGCGTTGAGCGCCTGCTCGATCTGCGGCCGGAGCGGGGCGTCGGCGGCGAGCCGGGGTGCGAGGCGTCCCAACTCGGCCATGGGCGTACCGGCCACGGCCTCGTCCTCGCTGAACGCGCCGAGCAGCAAGGGCGTACCCAGCGCGGCACCGTAGAAGGTGACCGACCCGTGGTCACCGATGAGGAGGTCGGCAGCGAGCAGGGTGGCCTGCCAGCCCGCGGTCGGCGGGATGCGCAGCAGCCCGGCCTCGTGGGCGGAGTCGAGGAGGGAACGGATGGTGTGGTCACCGTGAGCGGAGGCGATATTGGGGTGGCTGACCAGAGCGACGGTGTAGTCGTCCCCGGGCAGTTCGGCGAGCAGACGGGCCGGGAGCGCGGGGTCCCGGCCCAGGAGCGAGCCTGCGCGCCAGGTCGAACTCAGCATGATCAGCCGGCTGCCGTCCGGCACTCCCAGCGCGCGTCGGTAGGCGGCGCGCAGATCCCGCCCGTCGAGCAGTGCGTCGTAGCAGGGATCGCCGACGAGAAGGGTGTGGCCGGCGGTGGCGGGGTGGGCGGCGGCCAGCTGGGCGGCCTGGTCCGGGTGCGAGATGGCGAGCCGGGCGCGGCCGCTGCGCAGCAGGGCGTTCGGCACGACCCCGGCGAGCCGGTCCCGGTCGCTCCGGGAGTCCGGGACGACCTTGTGGAAGCCGACACCGTGCGGGAGTACGAGCACGGGGGCGGTGTGGTGTGACACGGCGAGGTCGGCGTTCTCGGTGGCCGTGATGATCAAGTCGGGTGTGATGCGGGCGAATTGGTGCCAGGGCAGGATGCGGGCGCCGGCCGAGCGCAGCAGGGCGTGGACGCCGTCGTTGAACGCGGAGGTGGGGTCGTAGGCGAAGACAAGGGAGACACGGGGGTCATCGCGTAGGACCGGGCGCAGGACGTCGAGGACCCGGACGGTCGAGGTGACGGTGCGCGCCACCGCCACGACGAGGCGTTCGCCGGCGAACGTCAGCCAGCGCTCGGGGTCCGCGCCGACGGGTACCCGCAGCGGGGGTATGAGGCCGTGACTGGTGTCGCGGCCATCGGCGCACGGACAGCCGCACCCGCACCCGCACGCACACGATCCCGCGGACGCGCACGCACAGCCGCTCGCGGCTCGCGGCTCGCGGCTCGCGGCTCGCGGCTCGCGGCTGAACGCAAGAGCGACGAGGAGGGAAAGAGGGTGGTGAGTCGTGGG
>NZ_JBSFYC010000062.1:0-48998 GCF_053595675.1 Streptomyces sp. NPDC002446
CGGGATTCGTGGGTGACCAGGACGACCGCGGCGCTGGTGTCGCGGGCGGCGTCGGTCAGCAGGGTCAGTACGCGTTCGCCGTTGAGCGAGTCCAGGGCGCCGGTCGGCTCGTCGGCGAAGACCACCCGCGGCCGGGTGACCAGCGCGCGGGCGACGGCGACCCGCTGGCCCTGGCCGCCGGAGATCTCGCCGGGCCGTTTGGCCGCGACGTCGTCGACCTCCAGGCGCTGCAGCCAGTCGCGGGCCTGGCGTTCGGCTTCCTTGCGCTTGGTGCCGTTCAGCCGCAGTGGTAGTGCGACGTTCTCCACGGCGGTCAGCTCCGGTACCAGCTGGCCGAACTGGAAGACGAAACCGAAGTCGGCCCGGCGCAGGGCGCTGCGCTCGGTGTCGCTCATCGCGGTCAGCTCGCGGTCGCGGTAGCGGACGGTGCCGGAGTCCGGGCCGATGATGCCGGCCAGGCAGTGCAGCAGGGTCGACTTGCCGGAGCCGGAGGGGCCCATGACGGCGACGACCTCGCCCGGGTGGATGGAGAAGTCCGCGCCGTCGAGTGCGGGGGTGGTGCCGTACGCCTTGCGCAGCGCGCGGGCGTCGAGCAGGGAACCGGCCGGGGTCATCCGCGGGCCTCCGGGAGTGCGGGCAGGGGGCAGCGCCCTGGGGGTGCTATGGGCATGCCGAGCACTCTACATGAGGTGTATACGCGCGATGTATAGATGTGGTGTGCAGTGGGGGCGTGGTGTGCGGTGAGTCGCCGCGCGGCGCCGGGGCCATACCGCGTCTGCCCCGTCTACGGCCCGTCCGGCTCCTGTGCCTTGGGCGGGCGCCCCCGCCGCGGTATGGCCCCGGCGCCGCGCGGCAGCCGCCCCGCGTCGGCCAGGGCCTTGCGGAGCAGGAACTCGATCTGCGCGTTGGCGCTGCGCAGTTCGTCGTCGGCCCAGCGCGCGAGGGCGTCGTGGATCAGCGGGTCCAGCCGCAGCAGCACCTGCTTGCGCCGCTGCGGCCGTCGCGGCGGGGTCCGCTCGCCCTCGGCGCCGGACCCCTCCGGGGCATCGGCACTCACTGGTAGAGAGAGCCCGTGTTCAGGACCGGCTGGGCGGCCCGGTCGCCGCAGAGCACCACCATCAGATTGCTGACCATGGCCGCCTTGCGCTCCTCGTCCAGCTCGACGATGCCCTGCTCGTTGATCCGGTCCAGTGCCATCTCGACCATGCCGACCGCGCCCTCGACGATCTGCTGGCGGGCCGCCACCACCGCGCCGGCCTGCTGGCGCTGGAGCATCGCGGAGGCGATCTCGGGGGCGTAGGCGAGGTGGCTGAAGCGGGACTCGATGATCCGTACGCCGGCGGCCTGGACCCGGGCGGTCAGCTCCAGGGCGAGCTTCTCGGTGATCTCCTCGGCGTTGCCGCGCAGCGACAGGGCGTCCTCGTCGTGCGCGTCATAGGGGTACTCGATCGCGATGTGCCGGACGGCCGCCTCGGTCTGGGTGGCGACGAACTCCAGGAAGTCGTCGACCTCGAACAGCGCCTGGGCGGTGTCCTCGACCTGCCAGACGACGATCGAGGCCAGCTCGATCGGGTTGCCGTAGGCGTCGTTGACCTTCAGGACCGCGGTCTCGTGGTTGCGCACCCGGGTGGAGATCTTGCGGGCGGTGGTCAGCGGGTTGACCCAGCGCAGCCCGTCGGTGCGGATGGTGCCGACGTACCGGCCGAACAGCTGGATGATCCGGGCCTCACCGGGCGCGATCATCTTCACGCCGGTCATGCAGAAGAAGGAGCCGAGCAGCAGCAGGACGCCCGCGATGACCAGCGGCACACCGGCCGCGTTGTTGCCGCCGTTGCCGAGCACGCCGCCCACGATGATCACGGCGACGCCGAGTGCCACCCCCAGCACGGTCAGCAGCAGGGCGAGGCCGCCCGGGATGCTGTGCGCCGGGGTCTCGCGGACCTGCGGGCGCGGCATCTCGGGAGCGTCCACGGCGGGCTCGTCGCCGGGGGGTGTGGTGAGCTCGGTCGGTGTCGGTTCGGGCATGGGGATCCCCGTTTCTCCGGATGCGGCACGTGATGTCCGCCGCACCGGGTGATGTCACTGGCTTAGCAAAGTGATAGCACTTTAATGCCTGGGGTGCCGGGCCGTCCAGTGCTGTGCACGGGGGTCCGCCGCGGTAAGTCCGCAGGTGGGGCGGGGGCGACGCAGAAAACCCACCCCGAGGTTCCGTCGGCCCGGGTGCTGTTTGTCACGCAGGGAAATGCCTGGATCGATGAGTATCTGTTGACAGATGCGGTGTTAGCTTCAACAGCTGAGTTAGCTGGGGGCGGAACGACTGGAGTTGTCGAAGCGATGGGCCGAGCGGAAGCGAGAAGGGCGCGACAGGGGAGCGCCCGCCGGACCAAACCGAAACAGAAGAAGTCCGGTATACGCCGCCTCTTCACCTGGAAGAAGATCGTCGGAACCTTCCTCGGGGTGTGCCTGCTGGGCATCCTCGGCTTCATCGGTCTGTACCTGTACGTGGAGATCCCCAACGAGGGGAACAAGGACGCCGAGCTGCAGAGCAACGTCTACAAGTACGCCGATGGCAAGGTCATGGCCCGGGTCGGCCACATCAACCGCGAGAGCGTCCCGCTCAACCGGATACCCAAGAAGGTCCAGGACGCCTTCATCGCCGCCGAGAACAAGACCTTCCGCCAGGACTCCGGCGTCGACCTGAAGGGCACCGCACGCGGCATCCTCAACACCCTTCTGGGACGCGGCAAGCAGGGTGGCTCGACGATCACCCAGCAGTACGTCAAGAACTACTACCTGAGCGACGAGCAGACCGTCTCCCGCAAGCTGCAGGAGATCGTCATCTCGCTCAAGGTGGACAACAAGCTGACCAAGGACCAGATCCTCGCCGGCTACATCAACACCAGCTACTACGGCCGCGGCGCGTACGGCATCCAGGCCGCCGCCCAGGCCTACTACGGCGTGGACGTCGAGAAGCTCACCGTCTCGCAGGGGGCCTACCTCGCCTCGCTGCTCCAGGCGCCGAGCCAGTACGACTGGTCGAGGGCGACCAAGACCGGACAGCGGCTGGTCAAGGAGCGCTGGGCCTACACCCTGAACAACATGGTCGAGATGCACGCGCTCTCCCAGGAGGACCGCGCGAAGCAGACGTTCAAGAAGCCCCAGGACCCCAAGCCACTGCCCGGTCTGACCGGTCAGACCAGCTACCTCGTCGACCTGGCCAAGAAGGAGCTCTTCGCCCAGGGCGTCGACGAGAACACCTTCGAGCGCGGCGGCTGGACGATCACCCTCGGGATCGAGAAGGGCAAGCAGAAGGCGCTGGAGAAGGCCGTCCAGCGCAAGCTGACCGACGAGCTCAAGCCCAAGGAACGCAAGGTCGACGCGGACGCCCAGCTCGGCGCCGCCTCGGTGGACCCCAAGACCGGCCACATCGTGGCGATGTACGGCGGCGCGGGCTACCCCAAGCACTACACCAACAACGCCACGCGCTCCGACTACCAGCCGGCCTCCACGTTCAAGCCGCTGATCCTGGCCTCGGCGATGGAGAACAACGCGGTCACCCAGGACCATGTGCCGATCACCCCGGACACGATCTACGACGGCCGCAACCGCCGTCCGGTCGTCGGCGGCACCATCCCCTTCGCGCCGCCCAACGAGGACGAGCAGCAGTACGGCAAGATCTCCGTTCAGACGGCGACCAACAACTCCGTCAACGCGGTCTTCGCGCAGATGGGCGAGGACGTCGGCCTGGAGAAGGTCAAGAAGACCGCCGTGAGCCTGGGCATGGACGGCTCCAAGATGGAGGCCCGGCCCGCCATGACGCTGGGCAGCATGGGCGCCAGCCCGCTCCAGATGGCCGGGGCCTACGCCACCCTCGACAACCACGGCAAGAAGGTCACCCCGACGCTGGTGACCAAGGCCGTGCACCCCGTCGACGGCATCGACCGGGAACAGGACCTCAGGGACCCGATCGGCGAACAGGTCCTCAGCCGCAAGACCGCCGACACCCTCACCTCCGTCCTGGCGGGTGTGGTCAACGACGGCACCGCCACGTCCGCCGTGAAGAACACCGCCTACCACGCGGTCGGCAAGACCGGCACCTCCGACGACAACAAGTCGGCGTGGTTCGTGGGCTACACGCCCAAGCTGGCCACCGCGGTGGGCATGTTCGGCGAGTCCCCCAAGGGCGGCGCCCAGGTCACCCTCAAGGGCACCGGGGGCGGCGGCCGGGTCAACGGCGGCGGCTACCCGGCCCAGGTGTGGGCGGCCTACAACGAGGACGTGCTCGGCGGCAGCATCGGCGCCGACTTCGACCTGGAGACGGACCTCGGTGCCGGAGTGCCGCCGACCTCCACCCCGACGCCGAGCAACACCCCGTCGTCGACCCCGTCGCCGAGCGGCACCCCGAGCGGCACCCCGAGCCCGACCCGGACCCCGACCGGCAAGCCGTCGCAGTCCGAGTCCGGCCCCCCGACCGGCCGGCCCTCGCCGTCCGACTCCTCCTCCGGCCCGCCGAACGGCGGCACGACCGGCGGTGACACCACCGACGGCGGGACGACGGACGGCGGCACCGGGGAGGACACCGGCGGAACCGAGCCAAACAGCCTGCCCGGCTTCCACTGACGCCGGAGCGCGCCTGCACAGTGACACCGCGGCCCCCGCCTCGATGGCGGGGGCCGCGGTGCTGTGTCCGGAGGACCCATCGGACAGGCCCTAGCCCCCGTTCACCTTCTTGGCGATCCGGTCGCCCACGTTCTTGTCGATGTTGCGCCAGTACTGCAGCGCGCGCTCCAGCACCGGGCTGCTGACGCCGTTCAGCAGATGGCCGGAGACATTGCCCACCAAGCGTTCGCGGGCCGCGTCGTCCAGCACCTCGCGGACCATCGTGCCCGGCTGGCCGAAGTCGTCGTCGTCCCGGCGCAGCGTGTAGGCGTCGCGGACCATCTCGCCGGCGGTCTCCCAGCCGGCGGCCGGGTCGAAGCGCTCCGGGTCGGCGGCCGGTCCGCCCTTGGAGTTCGGTGCGTACGGCGCGCCCAGCCGGGCCGGGTCGAAGCGCATCGGGCCGTCCTTGGCGTAGGAGTGCACCGGTACGTGCGGCCGGTTCGGCGGCAGCTGGGCGTAGTTGGGGCCGATGCGGTACCGGTGGGTGTCCGGGTAGGAGAAGATCCGGCCGAGCAGCATCTTGTCGGGCGAGACGCTGACGCCCGGGATCAGATTGCTGGGTTCGAACGCGGCCTGCTCGATGTGGATGAAGAAGTCCTCGGGGTTCTTGTTGAGGGTCATCCGGCCGACCTCGATCAGCGGGTAGTCGCCGTGCGGCCACACCTTGGTCAGATCGAACGGGTTGAAGCGGTAGTCCGCCGCGTCCTCGAACGGCATGACCTGCACATACAGCGTCCACGAGGGGTGGTTGCCGCCCTCGATCGCCTCGTACAGATCGCGCCGGTGCACATCGGGATCCGTCCCGGCGAGGCGGTCGGCCTCCTCCTGGGTGAGGAAGTCGATGCCCTGGTCGGTCTTGAAGTGGTACTTGACCCAGAACCGCTGGCCGCTGTCGTTGATCCACATGTAGGTGTGGGAGCCGTAGCCGTTCATGTGGCGGTACGTCCTGGGGATACCGCGGTCGCCCATCAGCCAGGTGACCATGTGCGCGGACTCCGGGGAGAGCGTCCAGAAGTCCCACTGCATGTCGTTGTCGCGCAGACCGTTGTCCGGCCGCCGCTTCTGGGAGCGGATGAAGTCCTGGAACTTGATGGTGTCGCGGACGAAGAAGACCGGGGTGTTGTTGCCGACCAGGTCGTAGTTGCCGGCCTCCGTGTAGAACTTGAGCGCGAAGCCCCTGGGGTCGCGCCAGGTGTCCGGGCTGCCCTGTTCGCCGGCCACCGTGGAGAAGCGGGCCAGCATGTCGGTCTGCTTGCCGGGCTGGAAGACGATCGCCTTGGTGAACTGGCTGACGTCGTTGGTGACCTCGAAGGTGCCGTAGGCGCCCGAGCCCTTGGCGTGCACCACCCGCTCGGGGACCCGCTCGCGGTTGAACTGGGCCATCTTCTCGATCAGGTAGTGGTCGTGCAGCAGGATCGGGCCGTCGCGCCCGACGGTGAGCGAGTGCTCGTCGCTCTCCACCGGGACCCCGGCGTTGGTCGTCGTGCGCGGGACGTCGCGAGCGGTGCTGGTCATGAGTGGGATGCCTCCCAATCGACGGGGGTGGGGTGCTTACGGTGCGGTAGGTCCCTTTTGCCCACCCAAGCAGTCAACGCCCCCGACGGCATGTCGGCAAGAGTTGGACCCCGTCCGGTCTCGGACGGGGTCCAACATGTGGGACGGCGGCCGCCGTCAGCGGCGCGCGGTCCCCGGCGGCATCGTCAGCTCGAACCAGACGACCTTCCCCATGCTCAGACGGGTCGCGCCCCAGCGCCGCGCCATCCGGTTGACCAGGTAGAGGCCCCGCCCGCCCTCGTCCGACGGCCGGGCCTGGCGCAGCCGCGGCAGCTGCGGAACGTCGTCCCCGACCTCGCAGCGCAGTACGTCCGTGCGCAGCAACCGCAGCGTGATCGGCCGCTCCGCGTACCGCACCGCGTTCGTCACCACCTCGCTGACCAGCAGCTCGAGCTGATCGGTCAGCTCGTCCAGACCCCAGCGCGCCAGCGCCCGCCGGGCCAGCCGGCGCGCCTGCCCGGCCGTCTGCGCCTTCGGGTCCAGATACCAGTACGCGACATCGCTCGGCGCGATCCCGTCGAACCGGGCCGCCAGCAGCGCGATGTCGTCGTCGCGGTCGCCCGGCCCCAGCATGTCCAGCACCTCGTCGCACAGCGGCTCCAGCGGCGGCGGATGGGGACCCGTCAGCCGCGCCGTCTCCGCCAGCCGCTCCCGCAGCTGCTCGATGCCGGTCCACACGTCCCGGATCCGCGACTCCACCAGACCGTCGGTGTAGAGGACGAGCGTGGCGCCCGCCGGCGCGTCCAGCTCCACCGCCTCGAAGTCCACCCCGCCGACGCCGATCGGCGCGCCCGACGGCACCCGCAGCACCTCGGCACGCCCGCCGCGGTGCAGCATCACCGGCGGCGGATGGCCCGCGTTGGCGATGGTGATCCGGTGCGCCACCGGGTCGTAGACCGCGTACATGCAGGTCGCCATCCGGTCCGTACCCAGCCGCTGCGCCTGCTCGTCGAGGTGGTGCAGCACCTCCTGCGGCGGCAGGTCCAGGCCCGCCAGCGTCTGCGCGGTGGTCCGCAGCTGGCCCATGATCGCGGCCGAGGTCATCGAGTGCCCCATGACATCGCCGACGACCAGCGCCACCCGGCTGCCCGGCAGCGGGATCGCGTCGTACCAGTCGCCGCCGACCCGGGCCGTCTCGGCGGCCGGCAGATAGCGGCTGGCCAGCCGGACCCCGGTCGGCTGCGGCAGTGAATCGGGCAGCATCGTGCGCTGCAGCGCATCGGCGATATACGCCTCGCGGCCGTAGAGCACCGCCTTGTCCACACCCACCAGCTGCGCCGCCACCAGCAGATCGTCCGGCTCGAACGCCGGCCGGTCCGGGCGGCGCAGGAACACCGCCGCACCGATCACCCGCCGCCGCCCGCGCAGCGGCGCCAGGATCACCCGGTGCCCGCCGGGCAGCCGCGGATCGGGCCCCAGCAGCTCGGGCAGCGCCGTACGCGCCGCCTGCGCCTCACCGAACAGCGGCCGTACGCCCCGCAGCACCTCGGCCAGCGGACCGCCGGGCCGCACCTCCGCCAGCTCCGCCGCGCTGCCGCCCATCGCCGGGCCCAGATCGGGCTGCGCGGGCAGCACCGGCAGCCGGCCGCCGTTGGTGTCCGGCTCCTCCGGAATCCGGTCGGTACGCCGCAGCCGCAGGACCACCGGGCCGGTCGGCCGCTCATCGCCCACCGGCAGCGGATCGCGCAGATAGACCAGGATCGCGTCGGCGAACGTCGGCACCGTCGCCCGGCACAGGCCGAGCACGATCTCGTCGAGGTCTATCCCGCGGGCGATCCGCCGCGTCGCCGCCCCGATGAACCGCAGCCGGTCGCCGCCCGCCTGCCGGGCCGCCGCCACCTCACCGCTCTCGCCCGGATGCGCCGAGCGCGCCGGGGGAGCCGGCGGCAGCGGAGCCGGCGGCAGTCCCTCCGGGGGACCCGCCGGAGCCGGCACCTGCGCCCCGGTGGCCTCCCCGGCCGTCATCCGCCCCCCTTCGCCGCCGCGCGGCCGCTCGATCCCGTCGCCGCCGTGGGGCGGACGCTGCCCGCGGTGCGGCTCCTCGCCCGGCTCGGGCGCCTGGGCGCGGTTCACCGCACCCTGCGCCGTTCGCCGCTGGGCCCGGACCGGCTCCCGCCCCGCGTCCGGCGCGCCGGACTCCCGCCTGCTCGCCGGCATGGCCACCTCCCCGTATGAGTCGCCGTACGCCTCCCCGTACGGAATGGCGGCGCTGTCCCGCGCCGCACCATGGTCCGCGACCGGCTCCTCGTCGGCGTGACCGGAGTGCCCGGAACAGCCGGCCGGCGGGCCCGCCGAAGCGGTGACGGCGGCACCGGACAGGCCGAGGTCGTCACCGCCGCGCACCGCGAAGCCGCTGCCCGGCACCGGGGCGATCCCGGTCGCGGCGGGCCGCTGCAGGGCGCTGCGCGGGTCCGGGACCGCGCCGAGCGGCGCCGCCTGGCCCGGCCCCCGCGCAGGGGACGCCGAGGGCGCGGCGGTCGAGGCCGACTGCCGCGATTCGTGGGAGGTGGGGTGCTCCGTCACGCGTGGGATTCCATCCGTCCGGGGCTGTGCGCCAAACGCGCCGCGTTCCGGGCGCGTCCTGAGTGCGGGACGCGCCCGAGGCGCTGCGTCTCAGGCGCGTCGCAGGTGCAGAAAGAGCTGGATTTCGGGTGGTACGTCCGTACTCGCCGGGGCGTATGCGTAGGCATCCTCCCCGACGACGTCGAAACCCGCGTCGTGCACGACCCGGCGCAGGTCGTCCCGCAGGTAACCCGATACCCGGATCGAGTTGCCCAGGAACGGAATCGTGAAGTCGTCCACATCCGCCTCGACCATCGACAGGGCGAGCAGCCCCTCGGGTCGTAGCAGATCATGCAGCATGCCCAGTGCGTAAGGGATTTCCGCACGGGGCAGCATCAGCAGGGAGAAATAAGCGGCGATTCCGTCGAAAGAGCCGGCGCCG
The DNA here is from genome assembly GCF_053595675.1 of Streptomyces sp. NPDC002446. Taxonomy (NCBI): domain Bacteria; kingdom Bacillati; phylum Actinomycetota; class Actinomycetes; order Kitasatosporales; family Streptomycetaceae; genus Streptomyces; species Streptomyces sp. NPDC002446. Next base: position 9,158 of record NZ_JBSFYC010000062.1, read on the forward strand.
CCGAGCCGGCCACCGCGCAGATCGGCGATGTCCAGCCGGTGGAACTCCGCGCCCGGGGCGTTGTCCCGGGCCAGCTTGACCATCGAGGGGGAGAGGTCGACACCGACGACGCGGTGCCCGGCCTCCGACAGCTGACGGGCGGTCGGCAGCCCCGTCCCGCATCCGAGGTCCAGGATGCGCGAGCCCTCGGGCAGCGCACCGGCCAGCCAGGCGCCCGAAGCGATCTGCCCCTCCTTGTGCGGAAAAGCGTCGTCATAGCGGTCACCGATCGCATCGAACGCCTCGGCCTGACCGGCCCGGTCCAGTGCTAACCGGTTCAGACCCTCGTATCCGTCGTAGCTCGTCGCGCTCACGACCTCGCCCCTCCTGCGACCGCGGTCAAGTTCGTTTTCCAGTTCTGGAGTTGCGCGTTGCGCCTGTGCAGTCTTGCGGAGGACGATCCTACGTTTGAAGACCCAGGGCGCAGCAAGGGGGCTCGGCCCCGCTTGTCGTACGGCGGGAAACAGCTTCGCCCACTCGCGCACCTTTCCACCGTTCGCCCCCTTCACTCCCGCCGATTCCCTTCGCTCCCTCACGACCGCAAACGATCCGGTGCGCGGTCCCAGTCGTCCGGCAGCCCCGGGACCCCCCAGGCCGGATCGGGCCGCCAGTCCTCCCAGCCGTCCGCGAACGGCCCCCGCCAGGCCGAGATCTGTGCGATCGCGGCCCGTCCGGCCGATCGGACCTCGGCGGCCCGGGCGGGCGGCATCAGCCCGTCCCGCTGCGCCTGCGCGAACTCGTCCTCGTCCCGCCACTCCCAGTGCCGGTCCGGATAGACGCAGATGTCGAGGAAGTGGTCCTCGGAGTCGATCCCGCCCGCCCAACGGCGCCGCGGCTCCTCCAGATTGACGTACCAGTTCTTGAACTGCCAGCCGCGCTCCCAGAACAGCCACACCGACCAGGGATCGCCGGGCCGCGCCAGCTTCAGCACGCCCGTGCCGAACCAGTGGTCGCGCACGGTCCGGCGGGGCTTGGTGTAGCGGGTGGACAGCGGCTCGCGGTGGACGGGCGTGCCGTCGGCGAGCACCGGCCGGACGCAGGGCGTACCGGGCGCCATCCACACCGCGAGCAGGTCATCGGTGTCCTGGACAACGGTCATGGGGCGGCAGATGTGGATCTGATGGGGCTGGGCGTTGTCGCGGTAGCGCCACAGGATGTGGTCCCCCGCCGCCCAGCGCCCGGCCGGCACCCGCACCGCGCCGTCCGCCGCCCGCTTTGCCCCGGCCTCCCCGCGTTCGCCGGCCGTCTCGCCTTCCGTCGTGTCCACCATGTCCGCTGTCATGCGCAGATCTTAGAGGCGCGGCGTGACGCCCGCCGTGACATGAGCCGCACCCGGCGTTACAAGCGTGGTAACGCGCGCCCCGCGCGCCGTGACGAACGCGCGCTGCGCGGGAGCGCCAGGGGGCGCGACACGGGTGCGCACCACGGCGCGCACCCGCCGCCCCGGCCGCGGCGGCCCTACGGGCGCGTCATCCGCAGCACGTCCAGCGCCTCGTCCAGCTGCTCCTCGGTCAGCAGGCCGCGCTCCACATATCCGCCCTCGACGACGACCTGACGGATCGTCCTCCGCTCGGCCAGCGACGTCTTCGCCACCTTCGCGGCTTCCTCGTAGCCGAGGTACTTGTTCAGCGGAGTGACCACCGACGGGGACGACTCCGCATACTCCCGGGCCCGTTCGGCATGGGCGGTGATCCCGTCCACCGTACGGTCCGCCAGCAGCCGCGCCACGTTCCCGATCAGCCGGATCGACTCCAGCACGTTCCTGGCGATGACCGGCAGCATCACATTCAGCTCGAAATTGCCGGCCGCCCCGGCCGCGGCCACCGTCGCGTCGTTCCCCGTGACCTGCGCCGCGACCATCAGCACCGCCTCGGGAATCACCGGGTTGACCTTCCCCGGCATGATCGACGAGCCCGGCTGCAGATCCGGCAGCGCGATCTCCGCGAGGCCGGTCCGCGGACCCGAGGCCATCCACCGCAGATCATTGGCGATCTTCGTCAGCCCGACGCCGATGGTCCGCAGCTGCCCGCTGGTCTCGACGATCCCGTCCCGCGCCCCCTGCGCCTCGAAGTGATCGCGGGCCTCCGTCAGCGGCAGCCCCGTCACCCGCGCCACTTCGGCGATCACCGCGGCCGAGAATCCGGGCGGCGTGTTGATGCCGGTGCCCACCGCCGTACCGCCCAGCGGCAGTTCCGCCAGCCGCGGCAGCGACGCCCGCAGCCGCTCCACGCCGTACCGGACCTGGGCCGCGTACCCCCCGAACTCCTGCCCCAGCGTCACCGGCGTCGCATCCATCAGATGCGTCCGCCCCGACTTCACGACGTCCGCGAACTCCGCCGCCTTGCGCTCCAGGGAGGCGGCGAGGTGGTCGAGCGCCGGAATGAGGTCGTTGAGCACCGCGGAGGTCGCCGCGATGTGAATCGACGACGGGAACACGTCGTTGGAGGACTGACTGGCGTTCACATGGTCATTGGGGTGGACGTCCCGGCCCAGCCGCTCGCTCGCCAGCGTCGCGATGACCTCGTTGGCGTTCATGTTGGACGACGTGCCGGAACCGGTCTGGAACACGTCGATCGGGAAGTGCGCGTCCCACCGTCCCTCGGCGACCTCCGCGGCGGCCTCCTGGACGGCCGCCGCGATGTCCTGGTCGAGCACCCCCAGCTCGGCGTTGACCTTCGCGGCCGCCCCCTTGATCCGGGCCAGCGCCCCGATGTGCGCCCGCTCCAGCCGCTGCCCGGAAATCGGGAAGTTCTCCACCGCCCGCTGGGTCTGCGCCCGCCACTTCGCGTGCGCGGGCACCCGCACCTCGCCCATGGAGTCGTGCTCGGTCCTGAAGTCGTCGCCGGCCGCGCCGGACGCGCTGTTGTCGCTCATACCTATGACAGTGCCCGGGAGCGCCGATCTGTTCCCGGGCATCGGGGTGATGTCACCTGGGTGCGGGGCGGTCGTCTTTCAGGCCGGATATGAAGACACCCCAGGCCGCCTGGGGGATGAGCAGGGCGGGACCGTGCGGGTCCTTGCTGTCCCGGACGGGGACGAGGCCGGGGTAGCCGTCGGCCACCTCTACGCACGTTCCCCCGTCATTGTTGCTGTGGCTGGACTTGCGCCATACGGCCGTCCTCAGATCCGGGGCGGTTCCCATCGCGTCCACTCCTCCATTGCCGCTCGAATCATCGCCCCGGAGTCACGGGGCGAGAGGGCCATGGCCCTGAGCAGATCGTAGGACTCGCGACGCTCGGCCACCTCGTCCGCACCCTCGATGACCGTTCCCGAGCGGCTGCCCTCTTCGTAGGCAACCGTTGGCTGATTCGACAACGTGTAGAGCGTGAGAGAACCGCCTGCCTCGGCATGCCCGCCCGCCGCGAACGGCAGGACTTGGACGGTGATGTGTGCCCGCGCCCCGAGTTCATTGGGCCCGTCCCTCCCCGTCCCCTGACTTCGCGCGGGACGGCAACGCCCTGTCGATCGTAGCCAGCGCAGAGCAACCATGGAGGCACAGACGGTAAGTACCCCGGCGACCGCCACAACGGCCCCGGGGCATGGCCAACGCTTGATCCTCCAGGAGCGTCAACATGCGTCAGTTTATTGCCCGTTGCCTTGCCTGGGTGCGCGCTTTACTCATCCCGCGGCCGTCGGGGCGACACCGTGCCGACTCGACGCCGCACATCTGCCCGGTGACGGTCCGTACGGTCCTCGTATGGCCGGCGAACCCGCCGCGGTTCCCCCGTACGGCCAGGCACCGCAGGTCCGTGGAAGGCCCGGAGGTCGTCGACGGGGACCGTTCGCCGCTCGTCCGCCCGTACTACGTCGCGTACGAGCACGCGCCGCAGCCCGCCGAGGTGGTCTGGTGACCCTCGCCACCGGGGCGACGCCCATAGGCGCCTCAGCCGAACGCTGCCGAAGACCCGCTGGCGGCAGAAGGCACCGGTGACGCCTCGGCCCTCGGGCCGTCGGCGGGCGTCCCCACCTGTGCTTCCTCGTCCCGGTCCGGGAGGAAGCGCAGGCTTTGGAGGAACGGCACCAGCAGTTCGCAGTAGTCGGCCCAGTGGTCCGTGCTGGGCGTACTGAACGTCACCGTGACCAGTGTCTGCGCGCCGGGCACTGCGCTCGGTGGTACGGGAATGAACGCCTGCAGCTGAGCGACGTCGATCGGCATGTCCTCGCCGGATTGCGTGAATTCGGCGGGCAGACGCAGGTCGGGGGATTGCCGGATGACCAGGGTGGCCTGGCCGCAGGGCAGGGTGATGGCGCTGACCTCGGCGCTCTGGCCGTGCTGCGCGGCCAGGATCTTGGTCATGCCGGCGACAGGAATCTCCGGGTCCTCGTAGGAGAGCGGCGCGAGTCCGATGGTGAGGGTTCCAGTGGACCAGTCGCCGTCGTCGAACCGGCCGAAACAGGAGGCCGAGTAGATCACTCCGACCTTTGCGAGCAGGGCGGAAACCTTCTGATACTCCGCCGCGATCTCGTCGATCCGCTCGTCGGGGAACGCTGCGCCCTGGGCTTGGGCACGGGCGGCGACCTCGGCCCGGGTCTGCTCAGGGGTTATTCCGGGGGTGATCCTGTGGAAGATGGACGGGACTTCGAAGGCGACACGTACGCCACTCATTGCATTCACCATTTCTGCCGGCCCGGTGGGGGCAGGGTCCTTCGGCGGTCGGCCCGCCGCGTGTACCACGTGAGAGCTGCGGCACCGCCCAGGAAAGCGGGCGCGGCAATGGCGGGCGCGAGGTACGGGTCACCGGATCGGTAGTTGCTGACGGCTGCGATGACGGAACCGATACCGAACACCAGGAGCCCGATGATCTGGGTGCGCCGGGCAGCAGGATCGGGGGCCTGACGCAGCTCGTTTTGTATCTGTTCCACTGAGGCCGGTTGGGGCGCTGCATTCCAGTTCCCTGGACTGGCGCCCGTGTTCGGCGGCGTGGGGGCGGTTCTCCGCATCACGAGGTAGCGGGGCTGCCCCCGGTTGGTTTCCCACTGCCAGACGGAGTATCCGTACTGATGGCCCAGCCATGCGGTCTGTTCCGCGGACCATCCGGTGCCGTTCACCCGGACCTTGACTTCCGGGCGGCCGTCGAAGGAACGGATGATGTCCGCTTGCCGTCGCCTGTGCTGGTCCCTTGTGCCGACGAGATCGGAGAAACCAAGGAGTACCACGGCAATGACGCCGACCAGGGTGACGAGGAGGATGAGTGCGTATACCATCTGGGGCCTTTAACTGGCTGCCTGTTGTGCTGCCGCAGCATCTTTCTCGCTGCCCTTTTCCCAGGCATGGGTGAATGCCATGCCCAGATGAACCACGGGACCCATCGGGCCACCGAACAACATCGATCCGCCTACTACTGCGGCTTCCTTCTTGTCGTCCGGAAGGAAGTAGCCCAGTCCTGTCTGATCTTGTATCCAGTCCCAGCCGGTCATGCCGATGCTGGCCCAGCCCGAGGCTTTTCCGAGGTCGTCGATCTTCCCTGCCACGACAACGGCTTCCGTCGCACTCTTCACCCCGTTGGCGACCCTGCCCAGGCCGAAGGAGACTGCCCCCAGTTTGTCCTCGGTCAGCGTGCGGTCGCTGACGACACCGTCACCACCTGCCGCCTGTGCTGTCGCGTGCAGGCCCCAGGCGGCCAGTGAAGTGACCCCGGATACGGTCCCCATGATCCCTTCCGCCGGCGGGAAGAGGAGCCCGACCGCACCTGTGACCGTGCTGACCGCCGCGAATACATCGCCAATGGCCGCAATCGCGTTCGCGTGCTCCTTGATCCATTTCCCGAGATCGCGTTCGAAGTCTGCGATGGCGTTTGCCAGGTCCTTGAAGCCCCTGAAGAGATCATCGAAGAAACCCGGTTCGTCCGGGGCCTGTTCGGCGGCGTCCGACAGCGCCGAGGCCGTTTTCGCAGCCAATTCTTCATGGCTCGAGCGGATCTTCTTCGCGTCTTCGATGATGTTCGAGAGCTCATCGCGCGCCGTGTTCATTTCCTTCACGGCCCGGTCGTAGCGCTCGTTGGCCACTTCGAGATCCGCGTCGGACATGCCGATCCCGCCATCGCGGAAGATCTGCAGGTCCGGGTCGTTCTCGGCCCGCTCGGCGCGCTTGCGGGCGGCCTTGGCCTCGCTCTCGTACGAACTCGCTCTGGACTGCATCGTGCTCAGGTGCACCTGCCAGTTGTCCAAGGCGTGCCAGGCCTTCTCGAAGCTCGTGCCCGCGGTGTCGAGCATCTTCGGAAGTGGTCGGGTCTTCGCGCGGAAACCTTCTGCGGCCTGGCCCGTCCAGGTCGTCCCGTCCTCGATGCCCCGCAGGGTCTCCGCGGCACTTGTGATGTTCTTGTGCGCGCGGTTCAGATCATCGACCAGATCACTGATTGCCTGGAGAACCCCGGGCGCCGGATTGAACTGCAGCCCGGAGAAGTGGCCGTTGTCCTCGTACGGGTCCCCTCCGCTGTATCCCCAAATCTTTTCACCGAGTGAAAACATGCCACCCCCGCGGTCCCGTACCGATATGAGTCGGACTGCTGCTATCCGAACGGACTTGCCTGCTCGCCGCTGTTCCCCGGTCCATCGCCCGGGTGTCCCTTTGCGAATGCCTGCCGAACTGCGTTGTCGGTCTCGTGGTAGGCGCGGGCGGTGGCGTGCAGGTCTTGACGGATCGCTTTCGTGATCTCTGAGATCTGCGAAATGCCGTACTCCCAGGAGTTCTTGAACTTTGCCCCGGCCCTGTCGATGGGATCGCTGCCGAGTTCGCTGAACGTCGCACTGTGCAGGTCGCCACTGGCGTGGGTCATGGACTCCGTGCAGCGTTCCAGACGCGCCGACAGCGAGCTCAACTCCTCGACGTCGGCCTTGAATCCTCCCGAACCCGACACCGATATCCCCCTGCCCCGTGTATGAGCAATTCCTGATCAAGATCATCCAAGCTAACAGGCGGGTAACGGGGGTGTCACTTACCTTTACGGCTTCCTGACGCCGGCCGCTTGGGGCGCGTATTCGGTGGAAGTCTGCCTGGAGAACTCTTGGATGACGGCCTATCAAGCAGAAAGGCCACCACCCACTTGGTGTGGATGGTGGCCGTTCGTCCGGCAAATGTCAGGAGCGCACCGGAATGCTCGTGAACGTGGGCGCCGGCGCCGGGTCCTGGAAGAAGTCGTTGCCCTTGTCGTCGACGACGACGAACGCCGGGAAGTCCTCGACCTCGATCTTCCAGACGGCTTCCATGCCGAGCTCCTCGTACTCCAGGACCTCGACCTTCTTGATGCAGTCCTGGGCCAGGCGGGCGGCCGGGCCGCCGATGGAGCCGAGGTAGAAACCGCCGTGCGCGGCGCAGGCGTCGGTGACCTGCTGGGAGCGGTTGCCCTTGGCGAGCATCACCTTGGAGCCGCCGGCCGCCTGGAACTGCTCGACGTAGGCGTCCATACGGCCCGCGGTCGTCGGGCCGAAGGAGCCGGAGGCGTAGCCCTCGGGGGTCTTGGCCGGGCCCGCGTAGTAGACGGGGTGGTTCCTGAGGTACTCCGGCATCTCCTCGCCGGCGTCCAGACGCTCCTTGATCTTGGCGTGGGCGATGTCGCGGGCGACGACCAGCGTGCCGGTGAGGGAGAGCCGGGTCTTGACCGGGTGCTTGGTCAGCTCGGCCAGGACGTCGTCCATCGGGCGGTTGAGGTCGATGGCGACGGCGTCGAGGTCGGGGCCCGCGCCCTCGGTCAGTTCGGCGTCGGTGGTGTCGGGGAGGAAGCGGGCCGGGTCGGTCTCCAGCTGCTCCAGGAAGACGCCCTCGGCGGTGATCTTCGCGACGGCCTGGCGGTCCGCGGAGCAGGAGACGGCGATGGCGACCGGGCAGGACGCGCCGTGGCGGGGCAGGCGGACCACGCGGACATCGTGGCAGAAGTACTTGCCGCCGAACTGCGCGCCGATGCCGATCTTCTGCGTCAGCTCGAAGACCTTCTCCTCCAGCTCCCTGTCGCGGAAGCCGTGGCCCGTGGGGGAGCCCTCGGCCGGGAGCTCGTCCAGGTAGTGCGCGGAGGCGTACTTGGCGGTCTTGAGGGCGTACTCGGCGGAGGTGCCGCCCACCACGATGGCCAGGTGGTACGGCGGACAGGCGGCCGTGCCCAGCGAGCGGATCTTCTGCTCCAGGAACTTCATCATGGAGGCCTCGTTGAGGACCGCCTTGGTCTCCTGGAAGAGGAAGGACTTGTTGGCGCTGCCGCCGCCCTTGGCCATGAAGAGGAACTTGTAGGCGCCGCCGTCGGTCGCGTAGAGCTCGATCTGCGCCGGGAGGTTGGAGCCGGTGTTCTTCTCCTCCCACATCGTCAGCGGGGCCATCTGCGAGTAGCGCAGGTTGAGCTGCGTGTAGGCGTCGTAGATGCCGCGGGAGAGGGCTTCCTCGTCGCGGCCCCCGGTGAGGACGTGCTGGCCGCGCTTGCCCATGACGATCGCGGTGCCGGTGTCCTGGCACATCGGCAGTACGCCGGCCGCCGCGATGTTGGCGTTCTTGAGCAGGTCGAGCGCGACGAAGCGGTCGTTGGCGCTGGCCTCGGGGTCGTCCAGGATCTTGCGGAGCTGGGCGAGGTGGGCCGGGCGCAGGTAGTGCGAGATGTCGTGCATCGCCTCGGCGGCCAGCTTGCGCAGCGCCTCCGGCTCCACCTTGAGGAACGTACGGCCGTCGGCCTCGAAGGTGCTCACGCCCTCCGAGGTGACGAGGCGGTACGGCGTGTTGTCCTCACCTACGGGGAGAAGGTCGGTGTAGGCGAATTCCGGCATCGAAGGTCATTCCTTACTCGGAGGGGTCCGGCTGGCATCTACGGCAGCGCCACAACAGCGTAGAACCCTGAGGGGCGCGGACCGCTGTGAGGTAAGGCTCAGTCGCAGCGGGGCGGGCGGGACGACCGGTCCCGTGAATCCCTAGTCGCGATCTATCGCGTTTCGGTACGCTGGTGCCGTGGACGCAGACAACGGGGGACTGCCGGGCCCCGAAACCCCGCCCGGACCGCTTCAGAAGCAGGACCAGCAGCCGGAGCGGCCGGCGGTGAAGCTGACCAAACCGGCGGCCGCGCCCGTGGCCGACATACGCGCCTCCGACGCGGACCGCGACCGGGTCGCCGAGATCCTCCGCGAGGCGCTGGCGGAGGGCCGGCTGGACCCCGAGGAGCACGCCGAGCGGATCGACACGGTCTATCGCGCCAAGACGATGGGCGAGCTGGAGCCCGTCGTACGGGACCTGCCCGCGGCGGGCGCCGGCCGTCCGCAGCCGGGCCCCGCGGCGTACGCCTACGAGACGGGCGAACCGGCCCCGGACCAGAACCTCGTCGCGATCTTCAGCGCCTCCGTCCGCAAGGGCCGCTGGCAGGTCCCCCCGCGGATCAACGCCGTCGCCGTCTTCGGCAGCGTCGAGATCGATCTGACCGAGGCGGTCTTCCCGCAGCAGCAGGTCCAGATCAACGTCACCTCGATCCTCGGCAACGTGGAGATCCGGGTCCCGGAGAACGTCACGCTGCGCAGCAGCGGCTCCGGCGTCCTGGGCAACTTCGAGATCGAGACGAACGAGGCCGAGGACGCCGCCGCCCCGCAGCTCCTGGTCAACGGCTACGCCGTACTGGGCAACGTCGAGGCCAGGCCCAAGCGCGGCGCCTGGATAGGCGATCTGCGCGACCGGCTGCGCGAGGGGCACCGGGAGATGCGCCGGCAGCTGCGCGAGGAGCACCGCGAGCGCCATGAGCGGCTGCACGAGGAGCACCGGGAGTGGCACGAGCGGCGGCACACCGAGCGGCGCGAGCGCCGGGACCGCTTCCGCTAGGGCCGGGCGGCTGACGGCTCCGTGCGGACCGGAGCCGACGGCATCGTCCCGCCTGGGCAGCGGCAGATTTTCGCGTTGTCGCCCTTTCTCGTTTCCGCACGATCGCCACGGTGTGCATAAGCGTGCGTACAGCGGGTAGGGCTGGTGCATCGTCTCTCGTACGGCTGCGGGGTGCGGAAAAAGGCCGTGCGCAGCGAGACGGGCAAGGGTGATTTCTCTCGCCGAAGCCGTCGTCAGGAGTAGACCGTGCTGCTACCGCATCAGCCCCTGCAGGATGCCGCTGTCGTTCCGTCCCCGCGAGTGCCTGCGCGCGACGAGGCCGGCCCCTGGCATTCGGAGGCGGTGTGCCGCCGGGACGAAGCCGGGCTGTTCTTCGCCCCGTCCAAGGAGCCGACCGCCGCGCGGCTCGCCAGGGAAGAAGCCGCGAAGCGGGTCTGCGCCCGCTGTCCCGTGATGGTCGAGTGCCGCGAACACGCGCTGCTCCAGCCGGAGCCGTACGGCGTCTGGGGCGGTCTGACCGCGGCCGAGCGCCGGGTCGTGCTGACCCGTCGGCGGCGCCGCGAGTCCGAGCTGCAGCGTACGGCCCATATGCCCGCGGCAGGCTGACCGTCGCGACCGTATGGGCCACTTCGCCCCCGCCGGAGCCTCTCCGACGGGGGCGAAGTGTCGTGGCGGCCGGCGCCGTCAGCTGGGGCGCTCGAAGTCCACCGAGCTGTAGGCGCGCAGCTTGGACAGCCGGTGCTGGGAGTCGATCTGGCGGATGGTGCCCGACTTGGACCGCATCACCAGGGACTGGGTGTAGGCGGTCTCGGCGCGGTAGCGGACCCCGCGCAGCAGCTCTCCGTCGGTGATGCCGGTGGCGACGAAGAAGACGTTGTCGCCGCGGACCAGGTCGTCGATCTCCAGCACCTTGTCCAGGTCGTGCCCGGCGTCCAGGGCGCGCTGCCGCTCCTCGTCGTCCTTGGGCCACAGCTTGGCCTGGAGCGTGCCGCCCAGGCACTTCATCGCGCAGGCCGCGATGATGCCCTCGGGCGTACCGCCGATGCCCAGCAGCAGATCGACGCCGGTGCCCTCGCGGGCCGCCATGATCGCGCCCGCGACATCGCCGTCGGAGATGAACTTGATCCGCGCACCGGCCTCGCGGACCTCCTTGACCAGGCCCTCGTGGCGGGGCCGGTCCAGGATGACCACGGTGACGTCCTCGACCGCGGACTTCTTCGCCTTGGCGATCCGCTTGATGTTCACCGCCACCGGGGCCGTGATGTCGACGAAGTCCGCGGCCTCCGGGCCGGTCGCCAGCTTGTCCATGTAGAAGACCGCGGACGGGTCGAACATCGAGCCGCGCTCGGCGACCGCCATCACGGAGACCGCGTTCGCCATGCCCTTGGCGGTCAGCGTCGTGCCGTCCACCGGGTCCACGGCCACATCGCACTCCGGGCCGGTCCCGTCGCCGACGCGCTCGCCGTTGTAGAGCATCGGGGCGTCGTCCTTCTCGCCCTCCCCGATGACCACGACGCCGTTCATCGAGACGGTGTGGATCAGGGCGCGCATGGCCTTGACCGCCGCGCCGTCCGCGCCGTTCTTGTCACCCCGGCCCACCCAGCGGCCCGACGCCATGGCACCGGCTTCGGTGACCCGTACGAGCTCCAGGGCGAGGTTGCGGTCCGGGGCCTCGGGACTGACCTCGAGTTGGGACGGGAGATGATGCTCGGTCATCGAGCGCACCTTTCTGTACGGCGACGGCCGTGAGGATGAGGGTAGGTATGACTTTATCTCCAGCCCGCGAAAATGAGCAGAGGGCCCTTCGCATGAGCAGCCGCAGCGGAGGTCCGCGCCCCGCCGTTTTGGCAGGTGACGGCCGTCACCAGGGGGCCTGTCGGAGCGGGGGCGGGCATGGGGGACCATAGGGGCGTGGCAGGTATGCGAGGCAGGCAAACGGTGCGGGACATGGTCCTGTCGCTGGCGGTGATCGGCGTCCTTGTCGGGGCGATCTACATCTTCATCCCGCACGACGACAGCGCCGACGCGGAGATGAGCGCGGTCAAGAGGGTCGACTACCGCGTCGAGCTCATCACGGCCCGGCGGGCGGCGCCGTACCCGGTCGCGGCGCCCGAGGGGCTGCCCAGGACCTGGCGCGCCACCTCGGTCTCGTACAAGGCCAGCGACGACGGCAAGGGCGGCGCCTGGCATCTGGGCATGCTCGACCCCGAGCAGCAGTACGCGTCCATCGAGCAGAGCGACGCGAGCGCCAAGGAGTTCATCAAGGACGTCACGCTCGGCGCCACGAAGGTCGCGGGCAAGCAGGCCGTCGGCAGCAAGAAGTGGGACCGCTACCAGGGCGACAAGTACCGGGCGCTGGTCCGTGAGGAGTCCGGGGTGACCACGGTCGTCACCGGCACCGCGCCGTACGGGCGGCTCGCGGACCTGGCGGCGGCGCTGGTGGCGAAGAAGGGCTGACGGCGCACCGGAGCGCGACGAGGCCGCCGCACCCACGCGGGTGCGGCGGCCTCGTCATTGCCCGGGGCGCGGCGTCGCCGCGCGGGGTGCGGCTCAGACGCTGGCGACGGCCTCGTCGAAGCCGAGCCGCGGCGAGCGCGGGGAGAACGCGTCGGGGCCCGGCTTGCCGATGTTGAGGACCAGGAACGCCTTCTGCTTGCCGTCGCCGAAGAACTCCTTGTCGACGCCGGTGAAGTCGAAGCCGGTCATCGGACCGGCGGCCAGGCCGGCCGCGCGGATGCCGACGATGAAGTAGCCGGCCTGCAGGGTGGCGTTCTGGGTGCCGGCGACCTCGCGGACGGCGGCCTCGGCGAAGAAGGTGTCCTTGATGCCCGGGGCGTGCGGGAAGAGCTTCGGCAGGTTCTCGTGGAAGTCCAGGTCCACGGAGAGGATCGCGGTCAGCGGCGCGCTCAGGGTCTTCGGGCCGTTGGCGCCCATGGCGTGCTTGACCAGGCGCTCACGGGCGTCCTGCGAGCGGACCAGGGTTATCCGCAGCGGGGACTGGTTGAAGGCGGTCGGGCCGTACTTCACCAGGTCGTAGATCGCCTGGACCTGCTCGTCCGTCACCGGCTCGTCCGTGAACGTGTTGGCGGTCTGGGCCTCGCGGAACAGGAGGTCCTGAGCGGCGGCGTCAAGGGCGAGAGACATAAGGGCACCTCGGTGGGTCGGGTGGGGTCGGGTTCAAAACCACTCTAAACCGGATAGGTGAAGTTTCAACTAAATGGCGCGCGATTCCGGCTGATTGTGAGTCGGTTCACATGGGATGGTAGCTAGATTCCGGGATCCGAAAGCGGCTTTCCGGAAAGTGGATGACGGGCGGACGCTCGGCCGGTCGAGGGCCGGAAGGCCCTAGCGGCGCTCCACTCCCGCCCCCGCCTCCGTCTCCGCCTCGTCCGACTCCGCCAGCGCCGCGTCCAGCCGGGCCCGCGCGCCGTCCAGCCAGCGGCGGCAGACCTTCGCCAGCGCCTCGCCGCGCTCCCACAGCGCCAGCGACTCCTCCAGCGTCGTGCCGCCCGCCTCCAGGCTGCGGACGACCTCGATCAGCTCGTCCCGCGCCTGCTCATAGCCGAGCGTGGAGTCCACCGGCGCCACCTGTGCCGCGCCGGCCGCCGCGCCCTGCTCCGCGTCCACCACGCCGTCCGTCTTCGCTTTCGCCATGTCTCCCACCCTATTCGGCGGGTGTGACAGCGCCCCCGACGCTGCCCACCCGCACCCTGAACTCGCCCTCGGCCACCCGGGCCCGCAACTCGTCGTCCGTACTCACCTCTTGAGGCGAGCGCACCGCCGCGCCGTCCGGCTTCTGCAGTACCGCGTAGCCGCGCTCCAGCGTCGCCTTGGGCGAGAGGGCGACCACCCGCGCGAGGGTGTGCACCAGCTCCGAATCCGCACGGTCCAGCAGATGCCCCAGGGTCCGCCGGCCGCGCTCCAGCAGGGCCGTGATCTGCTCCTCGCGCTCCTCGACCATCCGCTGCGGCCGCTGTATGCAGGGCCGCTGCAGCGCCGCGGCCAGCCCCCGCTCCTCGCGCTGCACCAGGCCGTCGACCGCCCGCCGCGCCCGCTCCCGCAGCTGCTGGACCCGGGCCAGCTCCTCGCCCACGTCCGGCACCACCTTCTTCGCCGCGTCCGTCGGCGTCGAGGCGCGCAGATCGGCGACCAGGTCCAGCAGCGGGGTGTCCGGCTCATGGCCGATCGCCGAGACGACCGGCGTCGTCGCCGCACTCACGGCCCGTACGAGCTGCTCGTCGGAGAACGGCAGCAGATCCTCCACGCTGCCGCCGCCGCGCGCCACGATGATCACGTCCACCTCGGGCAGCGCGTCCAGCTCCTGCACCGCCGCGATCACCTGCGGCACGGCGTGCACGCCCTGTACGGGGACGTTGCGCACCGCGAAGCGGACGGCGGGCCAGCGGTGCCGCGCGTTCTCCAGGACGTCGCGCTCCGCGGCGCTCGCCCGGCCGCAGACCAGCCCGATCAGCTGCGGAAGGAACGGCAGCGGCCGCTTGCGGTCCGCCGCGAAGAGCCCCTCGGCCGCCAGCGACTTCTTCAACTGCTCCAGCCTGGCCAGCAGTTCACCGACCCCGACCGGCCGGATCTCGGCCGCCCGCAGCGACAGCTGGCCGCGCGGGGCGTACCACTCCGGCTTGGCGTGCACCACGACCCGGGCGCCCTCGCTGATCACGTCGGCGACCTTGTCGAAGACCTGGCGGTAGCACGTCACGCTCAGCGAGATGTCGTACGACGGATCACGCAGCGTCAGAAAGACGACCCCCGCGCCGGGCCGCCGCGAGAGCTGGGTGATCTGCCCCTCGACCCACACCGCGCCGAGGCGGTCGATCCAACCGCCGATGAGCCGGGAGACCTCGCCGACCGGGATCGGCGTTTCCGGGGACGTTGAGACAGCCATACGAGCGAGGGTAGCGGTGGGCACTGACAGTGGCCGCCGCCTTGCCGTCGGTCCCGTGTGCGGCGCCGTTGCGCGGGGGCGCTGCCCCCGGACCCCCGGTCCTCAATCTCCCCCAGCTACCGCTGGGAGGTGCCCCCAGACGGGCTGGATTCGCCGGACCTTGCGTACTGCGCCCCCAGCACCACCACCCCCACCCCCAGCCACACCCCACCCACGACCTGCGCCGTGGGCGACGCCGCCGCGATCACCGCGACCACCACTGCCAGGCCCAGCAACGGCACCACCCCGTGCCGCAGTGCGCTCGGTGCCGTTCCCCGTCTCCGTACCAGGAAGTGCCCGATCACCGACGCGTGCAGCAGCGCGAACGCGGTCAGCGCGCCCACGTTCACGATCGACGACAGCCGGTCGAGCCCGTCGTCCCGGCGGGCCGCCCACACCGCCGCCACCAGCGTCACCGCGGCCGCACCCAGCAGCGCCCGGCGCGGCACCCCGCGCGACGCGTCCACCTTCGCCATCGCGCCCGGCAGCCGCCGGTCCCGGGCCATCGCGAACAGCAGCCGCCCGGCCGCCGCCTGCCCCGCCAGCGCCGCGAAGGCCGCCCCGATCGCCTTGCTGGCCGCCACCAGCTTCTGCAGCCACTCGCCCACGGCCGCGTCGGCCGTCGCGTAGAAGGCCTCCCCCTGCTTCCCCGGTTCGGCCGCCAGCTCGGCCGCGGTCATCGGGGTGAGCAGCGCCGCCAGATACGTCTGTACGGCGAAGAGCACACCCGCCACCACCAGACACGTCAGCACCGCCCGAGCCACCCGCTGCGCCCCTCCGGCGGACTCCTCCGCGAACGACGCGATGGCGTCGAAGCCCAGATAGGACAGCACCGCGACCGACACCGCCGACAGCACCGCGCCCATGGAGAAGGCGCCCTCGCCGGTGAACGGCGCCGTCCAGCTCCGCTGCGCCCCGTGCGCGACCAGCACGCAGACGGCCGCGACGACGAAGACCGCCAGCACCGTGATCTCCATCGCCAGCACCGCGAACCCCACCCGGGCCGCGGTCCGCACGCCCCACAGGTTCAGCAGCGTCGTCACCACCACGGCGAGCGCCGTCCACACCCACGGGTGCACCGACGGCACCAGCGCATGCAGCGCGATCCCGGAGAACAGATACGCCACCGCCGGGATCAGCAGATAGTCCAGCATCGCCATCCACCCGGCGACGAACCCCGCACCCTCGCCCAGCCCCACCCGGGCGTAGGTGTAGACCGACCCGGCCTGCGGGGCGACCCGCACCATCTGGGCGTACGAGTACGCCGTGAACCCCATCGCGAGGGTCGCGACGGCGTAGACGACGGTGATCGCCCCGTGCGACCTGGCCTGCAGCGTGCCGAAGATGCCGACCGGGGCCATCGGGGCGATGAACAGCAGCCCGTAGACGATCAGATCCCGGAACGTCAGAGTCCGCCGCAGCCCCATCCGTGCGCCTCCTCGAAATGTCCGGCTCTCAGTCTGGGCTAAAGGCACGAACTTGCGAGGCGGAGGCACGGCCTACGATGGGACGCATGACTGCACTGCCCGGCCAGCCGCCCGCCCGCAAGGTCCTGCTCGCCGCCCCCCGTGGCTACTGCGCGGGTGTGGACCGCGCCGTGATCGCCGTCGAGAAAGCGCTGGAGCAGTACGGCGCCCCCGTCTACGTACGCCACGAGATCGTGCACAACAAGTACGTCGTGAAGACCCTGGAGAAGAAGGGCGCGATCTTCGTCGACGAGACGGAGGAGGTGCCCGAGGGCAACATCGTCATCTTCTCGGCACACGGCGTCGCACCCGTCGTCCACGAAGAGGCCAAGCGCGGCAAGCTCGCCACCATCGACGCGACCTGCCCGCTGGTCACCAAGGTCCACAAGGAGGCCGTCCGGTTCGCCAAGGAGGACTACGACATCCTCCTGATCGGCCACGAGGGCCACGAAGAGGTCATCGGCACCAGCGGCGAGGCGCCCGACCACATCACCCTCGTCGACGGCCCCGGCGACGTCGCCAACGTGGAGGTCCGCGACCCGGACAAGGTCGTCTGGCTCTCCCAGACCACGCTCTCGGTCGACGAGACCATGGAGACCGTGGACGCCCTCAAGGGCCGCTTCCCCAACCTCCTCTCGCCGCCCAGCGACGACATCTGCTACGCCACGCAGAACCGCCAGACCGCCGTGAAGCAGATGGGCGCCGAGGCCGATCTCGTCATCGTCGTCGGCTCCAAGAACTCCTCGAACTCGGTCCGCCTCGTCGAGGTGGCGCTGGGCGCCGGCGCCCGCGACGCGCACCTCGTCGACTACGCCGAGGAGATCGACGAGGCCTGGCTGGAAGGCGTCGGCACGGTCGGCGTCACCTCGGGCGCCTCGGTCCCCGAGATCCTCGTCCACGGCGTCCTGGACTGGCTCGCCCAGCGCGGCTACGAGGACGTCGAGACCATCACGGCCGCCGAGGAGTCCATCGCCTTCTCGCTGCCCAAGGAGCTCCGCCGCGACCTGCGCGCCGAGGCCAGGTCCGCCGCCGAGAGCTGACCGCCACCGGATCCGGATTCCCCCGGGCGCGCCGTCCCGTCCCCGCCTAGCCTTTTCCCCATGAGGGTCTTCGGTGTGGACATCGGCGGATCGGGCATCAAGGGTGCCCCGGTGGATCTGGAGCGCGGCGACCTCGCCGAGGAGCGCTACAAGGTACTGACCCCGCACCCGGCCACCCCGGAAGCGGTCGCGGACTGCGTCCGGCAGGTCGTGGCGCACTTCGGGTGGTCGGGGCCGGTCGGTGCGACGTTCCCCGGCGTGGTCACCGGCGGCACGACCCGTACCGCCGCCAATGTCGACAAGGGCTGGATAGGCACCGACGCCGCCGCGCTGCTCAGCGGCCGGCTGGGCGGCGAGGCCGGCGGCTGCCCCGTCACCGTCCTCAACGACGCGGACGCGGCCGGCCTGGCCGAGATGCGCTTCGGAGCGGGCCGCGACCGGGCCGGCACGGTCATCGTCCTCACCTTCGGCACCGGCATCGGCAGCGCCGTCTTCACCGACGGCCGGCTCGTCCCCAACACCGAGCTCGGCCACCTGGAGCTGCACGGCCACGACGCCGAGAAGCGCGCCTCGACCAGGGCCAAGGAGGACGAGGGGCTGAACTGGGCGCACTGGGCACGCCGGGTCCAGAAGTACCTCGCCCATGTGGAGATGCTCTTCTCGCCCGAGCTGTTCGTGATCGGCGGCGGAGTGAGCCGCAAGGCGGAGAAGTTCCTGCCGCTGATCGAGGGCGTCAGGGCCGAGATCGTGCCGGCTCAGCTTCAGAACAACGCGGGGATTGTGGGTGCCGCGATGGCTGCGTACGCCGCTCGGGCCGGCGGGCCTGCTGCCGCGGACGGCTCCCCGGCCGCGGCCGTCCCCGGTCCGCCGGCCGCGCAGCCGACCGGTCGCGCGGCCCGCCCTGCCCGCTCCGCGGTCGACTCGCCGGTCGGCTGGCCCGACGTCGCGAGATGACCGTCGCGCGGCGGACGACCGCGATCAGCGCGCAGATCAGCGTGCCGGCGTAGAGCCAGCCGGCATCCAGCGCGAGGACCGTGAAGACCCCCATCACCAGTCCGCCGAATCCGCTCCCGCCGCGGTGGATCGGCAGCGCACCGACCGCGAAGGCGATCGGCAGGGTGACCGGCGCGCAGATCAGGTCGTACGGCCGGACCCAGAGCGCCGCGCCCACGCTCACCAGCAGGAAGACGAAGCCGTACGGGGCCTGCGCGCCGCCCAGGAGCAGCCGGTCCAGATACGCGAACGCCAGCAGCGCCAGCGTCGCCAGCAGCCAGCAGCCCAGGCCGGTGAGCTTGGCGGCCGGCATCCGGCGCGGCGCGGGAGGCGGCGGGGCGGCGGCCGCGGGGAGGTGCCGGGGACCGGCCCGGCGGACGGCCGGGGGCCCGGCGCCGTCCGGTGGCCCCTGGGGGCGTCCGGGCGCGCGGGCCACCATGGGCGCCCCGGTGGGGCCGCGGGCCGGGCGCGCCTGCACCGGGCCGCGTGCCGGGGCCTGTGCGGGGGCGGGGGCGGACGCCGGTACGGACACGAACCCGGAGGCCCGCATCGCGGTGAGAAAGGCGTCGTCGGGGTCGGCGGCCACGGCCTCCGCGGGGCGCGGGAGCCGGGTGCCCGTGTCCGTGGCCGGCTGTCCGGACCGTGGCGGGCCGTGCTGGGGCGTGCGCGCTTCGTGTTGCTCCACTCGCCAACGGTAGGCCGCTAAGTGGGATTAACCGGTTGCGGGACACGCGCTTTGCTCCGAGCTTGGGGCTTCCTCCGATACCGGGTGTGCGAGGCGGGGCCGGGAGCGGGGGCGCCGTCCGGGCAGGGCGGGTCCCGCTGGCGGCCGCTTGGGCCGGCCCGCCCCGTAGACTGGTTGATCGGCCCTCCCGGGATCCGGCACCGGACCCGCAGCGGCCGCCCACCCACCACCTCTGCCTGCGGAAGTCGAGTCGCCACAGTGTCGCTCACGATCGGAATCGTCGGTCTGCCGAATGTCGGCAAGTCGACCATGTTCAATGCCCTGACCAAGAACGACGTGCTGGCGGCCAACTACCCGTTCGCCACCATCGAGCCGAACGTCGGCGTCGTCGGCGTCCCCGACTCCCGCCTCGCCAGGCTCGCCGAGATCTTCGGCTCGCAGAAGGTCCTCCCGGCCACCGTCGACTTCGTCGACATCGCGGGCATCGTCCGCGGCGCCTCGGAGGGCGAGGGCCTGGGCAACAAGTTCCTCGCGAACATCCGCGAGTCCGACGCGATCTGCCAGGTCATCCGCGCCTTCAAGGACGAGAACGTCGTCCACGTCGACGGCAAGGTCTCGCCCAAGGACGACATCGAGACCATCAACACCGAGCTGATCCTGGCCGACCTCCAGACCATCGAGAAGGTGCTGCCGCGCCTGGTCAAGGAGTCCCGGATCAAGAAGGACATCGCCCCGAAGGTCGCGGCGGTCGAGGCCGCCAAGGAGATCCTGGAGAAGGGCGACACCCTCTTCTCCCAGGGCATCGTCCAGGGCTCCGGCAAGGAGGAGCTCCTGCACGACCTCCACCTCCTCACCACCAAGCCCTTCCTCTACGTCTTCAACGTCGACGAGGACGAGCTGACCGACGAGGACTTCAAGAACGAGCAGCGCGCCCTGGTCGCGCCCGCCGAGGCGATCTTCCTCAACGCCAAGCTGGAGGCCGACCTCGCCGAGCTCGACGAGGACGAGGCCCTCGAACTCCTCCAGTCCGTCGGCCAGGACGAGCCCGGCCTCGCCACCCTCGCCCACGTCGGCTTCAACACCCTCGGCCTGCAGACCTACCTGACGGCCGGCCCCAAGGAAACCCGCGCCTGGACCATCAAGAAGGGCGCAACGGCCCCCGAGGCGGCCGGTGTCATCCACACCGACTTCCAGAAGGGCTTCATCAAGGCCGAGGTCATCTCCTTCGACGACCTCGTCGAAACCGGCTCCGTCACCGACGCCCGCGCCGCCGGAAAGGCCCGCATGGAGGGCAAGGACTATGTGATGCAGGACGGGGATGTGGTGGAGTTCCGCTTCAACGTGTGAGCGGATGAACTAACACCGCATCGCTGATCTGGCAAACATGCAGTTCAGAAGGGGTTCGACTCTCTGGAGTCGGACCCCTTGTGGTTTTCCCCGTGCTGGGATTGCGCTGGGATGTAGATGGGTTGGTGGTCTACCTCCCGGGCCGCGTCACCGCTCGCAGTAGAGGCGTCATCGACGTACCTCCGCACTTCGATGTCATTTTTGGGACTCGATTGATATCGTTGTTGTGTCGTCGGGGTGTGGAGGGATAGCTGATGGCCAGGACTGTGATCGATCTGGACGAGGAGATCGTCGAGCAGGCGATGCGGGTGTACGGGGTGAAGACGAAGGCCGCCGCAGTGCGGGCGGCCATGGAGGAGGGAGTGAAGCTGCGGCTGCGCCGGGAGCTGTTCGATGCCATGGATGACGGCGAGTTCGAGGACGTGTTTGCGGAGATCCGCTCGCAGACGGGGCCGCGGAATCCGGACGGCTCCCTGAAGCGCGGAGGCGGGGCCTCGGCGGCGTGAAGGGGCGCTACCTGATCGACAAGTCCGCTTTGGCCCGCCGGGGCAGGCCGGCGGTGCGGGCGCGGCTGGATGCGCTGGACCGCGATGGGCTCTTGGCAGTGTGCGCCCCGACCGAGTACGAGGTTCTGTACTCGGCGCGCGGAAAGCCCGAGGCGCTGCGGCTGCGCACCTTGCTCCGTGGATTCGACTACCTGCCCTGCAACGACGAAGAGTTCGAGCGGGCGCTCGAGATCCAGGCCGTGGCCCTGAACGCCGGCTTTCACCGGGCGCTGTCGCTGGCCGACGTCCTTATCGCGGCAACCGCCGAGCGGCATCGAGCCACGGTCCTGCACTACGACGGCGACTTCGACATGATTGCTTCGGTGAGCGGGCTGCAGGCCGAGTGGGTCGTAGAGCCAGGCACCGCCGACTGAGTCGGGAACGCGCACCGGCGCTCGCAGGTGTTGGGTAGCGTTCTCGGCGTCGAATCTTCTTGTACTTTGTCGAGATTCCCGTGCTGGGATGGTGCTGGGACGCGTCCGCATAACCGCAGGTCAAACAAGTTGTGGTGGAGTTCCGGTTCAACGTCTAGACACAGATCGCAAGGGGCCGGGCTCTGGGAGTCCGGCCCTTCGCATTCCCCGTGCCGGCGCGGCGGTGGTCCTCAGCCGGTCCGGGGCGGAGTGAGCTTGTCGAGGTCGAGGCTGATGTCGAAGGGCACGGGGCGCTGGAGGGCGCCCCGGAAGATACCGGCGGGCGCGTATGCGCTGGTGGGTTCGTCGAGCTCGTAGACGTGAACGACGGGTGACCCGTCCTCGTCCTCGATGCACCAGTAGTGCGGGATGCCGGCCTCCGCGTACTTGCGGAGCTTGACGGTGCGGGCGCGGTGGGCCGACTCGGGGGAGACGACCTCGATGACGAGTTGGACTTCGCCGGGTGCGAAGTACGTGCGGTCGGGGTCGTAGGGGGCGGTCGTCACGAGAAGGTCCGGCTCGGGGCGGTTGCGGGCATCGAGCCGGATGGTCATCTCCCGCTCGACCTCGATGCCCGCCGGCGCCTGGTCTGTGAGCGTGGTGGTCAGGGCGGTGACGAGGCGGCCGTGCCAGGACCGCTGCGGCGACAGCATGAAGACGAGTGCTCCGTCGATCAGCTCGGTGTGGCGTGGTGCCTCGGGGAGGCGGTCCAGGTCCTCCGCGAACCAGCCTTCCGCGCGCGGCGGGCGCATCCAGTCGGGCAGTGCGGTCATGGCTCAACCGTAGCGACTCGGCAGGGCCCGGACCACGAGGTCGTCAACCGGCGGGGCGGGTGGCTCTTAGGCGCCGCCGCGATGGATGGTGTGCCCGGGTATCAGGCCGCCATGGCCGCCGAGTTGGGGATTCCCGAGGACCGTGGGGCGGGGGCAGCGCGAGGGTCAGCGCGGGAAGAGCTGGAAGAGCGTTGCCGGGCGGCCGCGGTAGCGTTCGCCGCCGGCGCGCAGGCCCTGTTCGATGAAGGTACGGGCGTAGGCGTGCGGGTCCTGGTCGGCGCCGCGCAGGCCCCTGATGTAGGTGGCGTGGGCCGCCAGTGAGGCGATCGCGCGGTCGATGCCGGGGCCGACCTCGGCGGCGTGGGTGGGGTACGGGGAGGCGGCCACGGCGACCCAGCGGACGCCGTTCCAGGGTGCCAGGCCGTGTGCGTCGGCCAGTTCGGGGAAGATCCAGCGGTTGCCGGCGTCGCCCGCCGCGTCCAGGACGGCCCGGCCGACCACCCGGTGGTCGGGGGAGTTCCACTGCACGCCGCCCCAGGTGTCGTGGTGGTTGAGGGTGATCAGCAGCTCGGGGCGGTGGCGCCGGATGGCGGCGGAGAGGTCGCGGCGCAGCGCCGTACCGGCCTCGATGGTGCCGTCGCGGTGCTGTTCGAGGAATTCGACGGTGTGCACGCCGACGAGTGCGGCGCCGGCCCGCTGTTCGGCCTCGCGGACGCTCGCGCACTCCGCCGGCGCCAGCCCGTCGATTCCGGCCTCGCCGCGGGTCACCAGGAGGTAGCTGATCTCGCGCCCGGCGGCGGTCCATTCGGCGATGGCGGCCGCGGCGCCGTATTCGAGGTCGTCGGGGTGGGCGACGACCGCGAGGGCGCGCTGCCACTCCTTGGGCATGGGGGCGAGGCGGGGCTCGGCGGGCATGGGTGCCTTCCTTCCCTTCCTGTGACCTGTTCCGGTGACCTGTTCCGGGGGACGGCCGGGTCGATCGTGCCATGCGGGGGCGGCCCGCGCGGGGAGGTGCCGCGTGGGGTGTGGGTGAGGCGGGGGAAGGGGAGGGGTGGGGGAGGCGTGGGGTTCGGGCCCGCTCTCCAGGGGCTGAGCTGGGTTTCATCACATCAGGTGAATATCTGGCCCAAGGTTGCGGTCGACAACGCGCAGTTGCCACGCTGTTGCTGACTGTCAAGCTGTTGGGAGGGCACGTGCCTTTCGGTGAGCAGCCCGCGTACCTCCGCGTCGCCGGCGACCTGCGCCAGAAGATCGTCGACGGGTTGCTGCCGCCGCATACCCGCCTTCCCTCGCAGGCCCGCATCCGCGAGGAGTACGGGGTCTCGGACACCGTCGCCCTGGAGGCGCGCAAGGTCCTGATGGCCGAGGGGCTGGTCGAGGGCCGCTCGGGGTCGGGCACATACGTCCGCGAGCAGCCCGTCCCGCGCCGTATCGCCCGGGTCGGATTCCATTCGGTCGGCGGCTGTACGCCCTTCCGGCAGGAGCAGACGGATGAGCGGGTGCGGGGCACCTGGGAGTCCAACAGCGAGCAGGAGGCGGCCGGTTCGGCGGTCGCGGCCCGGCTGCGCATTCCGCCGGGCGCCAGGGTGATGCGCACCCGCTATGTGTTCCGGGCGGAGGGCGAGCCGGCGATGCTCTCCACGTCTTGGGAACCCCTGGAGGTGACGGGCCGGACGCCGGTGATGCTGCCGGAGGAAGGGCCGTTGGCGGGGCGCGGGGTGGTCGAGCGGATGGCGGCCATCGACGTGGTGGTGGACAACGTCGTCGAGGAGGTCGGCGCGCGGCCCGCGCTGGCCGAGGAGGCCATGGCGCTGGGCGGGGTGCCGGGGCATGCGGTTCTGGTCATCTCGCGGACGTACTGCGCGGGCGGCCGGCCGGTCGAGACGGCCGATGTCGTCACGCTCGCGGACCGGTACCGGGTGTCGTACCACCTGCCGGTGAAGTAGCCGCGACGGCCTTCGGGGAGGCCGTTCGCCCCTTCTCTCCCTCTTGTCCCCACTCCCTGTGTCCGCGTGCTCGACGCCGCGTACGGGATCCGTAGCGTCTTCCGGTCTCCAGTCCGATGTCCAATTTGCCCGGAAATGGATATAAATCTTGGCCGGATCTTGGTGTTGGAAACCTCACAGACCCTCAACTGGGCGGGAGTTTTGGCCAGCTGCGGGAAGCCGATCTTCGGAATCGCTCTTACGATGGCGAAGTTTGTGCACGGCACGGGGGAAGACCAGGAGACCAGCACGTGAGCACGACGAAAACCCAGGGTGCGGAGCAGGGTTCGCATTCGAATTACCGCCGGTCCCTCGGGACCATCGCCCTGACCGCCACGGGTCTCGGGTCGATCATCGGGTCCGGCTGGCTCTTCGGGGCCGAGCGGGCCGCTGCCATCGCCGGTCCGGCCGCGATCGTGGCCTGGATCATCGGCGCGCTGGTCGCCCTCACGATCGCGCTCACCTACAGCGAACTCGGCGCGATGTTCCCGAAGGCCGGCGGCATGGTCCGCTACGGCCAGTACTCGCACGGCTCGCTGGCCGGCTACCTCGCCGCCTGGGCCAACTGGATCGCGATCGTCTCGGTCATCCCCGGTGAGGCCACCGCCTCCGTCCAGTACATGAGTTCCTGGGAATTCGGCTGGGCGCAGTCGCTCTACGACGGCAAGGAGCTGACCGGCACGGGTGTCGCGCTCGCCAGCGTCCTGCTGATCTTCTACTTCTTCCTCAACTGGTTCGCCATCTCGCTGTTCGCGAAGACCAACACGGCGATCACGGTCTTCAAGGTCGTGGTGCCGGTGATGACCGCCGGTGCGCTGATGGTGGCGCACTTCGACACCAGCAACATCACCCAGCACGGCGGCTTCACCCCCAACGGCTGGAGCTCGGTCTTCACCGCCGTCGCCGTCTCCGGCATCGTCTGGGCCTACAACGGCTTCCAGTCCCCGCTGAACCTCGCCGCCGAGGCCCGCAACCCCGGCCGGTCGCTGCCCAAGGCCGTGGTCTGGTCGATCCTGATCGCGCTGGTCATCTATGTCGCGCTGCAGGTCGCGTTCCTGATGGCGGTGCCCGGCGACCACCTGGGCGCCCGCGGCGGCTGGGCCGGTCTCGGCTACAACTCGCCGCTCGCCGACCTCGCGGTCGCCTGGGGCCTGAACTGGCTGGCGCTGCTGCTGTACGCGGACGCCTTCGTCTCGCCGTCCGGCACCGGCATGATCTACGCCGCCACCACCTCGCGCATGATCCACGGCGTGCAGGAGAACGGCCATCTGCCCGGCGTCTTCGGCAAGGTGGACAAGAAGACCGGTGTGCCGCGTCCGGCGCTGCTGCTCAACCTCGTGATCGCGTTCCTCTTCCTCGCGGTGTTCCGCGGCTGGGGCTCGCTCGCCGAGATCGTCTCGGTCGCCACGGTCATCTCGTACATCACCGGACCGGTCGCCGTGATGTCGCTGCGCCGCATCTCGCCGGACCTCAAGCGTCCGGTCAAGCTCCGGGTGATGCCGGTCATCGCGCCGATCGCGATGATCTTCGGCTCGCTGGTGCTGTACTGGGGCCGCTGGCCGCTGACCGGCAAGGTCATCCTGATCATGGCCGTCGGACTGCCGGTCTGGGCCTGGTACGAGATCGGCAAGCCGCTGACCCAGGGCCGCAAGCCGTGGGCCGGGCTGCTCCCGCACCTGAAGGCCGGTGCCTGGATGGTGGCGTATCTGCTGGTCATGGCGGCCGTCTCGTACATGGGCGGCAAGGAGTTCGGCGGCAAGGGCTATCTGCCCGAGGGCTGGGACATCGCCGTGGTCGTGGTGATCGCGCTGGCCTTCTACTTCTGGGGTGTGCGCAGCGCTTGGCGCAACCCGTCGCTGGTCCAGGTCGAGGCCGAGATCCGCGAGGCGGACGAGGCCGCGGTTGCGGACGGGGCCGGGGAGGCCGAAGGGGCCAAGGCGTCCGTCGGGGCCTGAGTCAGCCCGGCGCCGCGTCGCGAAGTTTTGTACACATGCCCGAGGCCATCGGGCGAGAACCGGCCACTCGCAGGCCGCTTCCGGTACGCCGGGGGCCCGCGGGTGGCCGGTTCGGTATCTCTTTGTGTAAATCCATATCCGGTGCGTAAAGGTCGGGCGTACGCTCGGGCATATGCGGATTGCGATTTCGGCATCAGCAGACGAGGGGCGCGCGACGGCGCGCTGTGTGGCGGACGGAGGGGTGCAATGACCGACGGTGGAGCCGTGCTCCCCTGGCAAGTCATCCGCCAGGACGAAGGTGGCAACCGGTATCGCGTCGGTCGTTATGCCACCCGGGCGGAGGCGGAGCGCGTGGCCGACGGGCTCGACGCGCGTGGCCATGAGCAGCTTTACGTGGTCGAGAAGGTCGACCACGCGGCGACCTGAGGGGCGGCGGGCGAGAAGCGGGACGAGGACGGGGGACGTAGGCTGCCGCGCATGACGACGGTGCGCGTAGTGGTGGGCGGAGCGGTGTGCGAAGGCGGGCGGCTGCTGGCTGCCCGGCGCAGCGCACCGCCCGCGTTGGCCGGCCGCTGGGAACTGCCCGGCGGCAAGGTGGAGGACGGCGAGACGCCCGAACGGGCGCTGGAGCGCGAACTGCGTGAGGAGCTGGGCGTCGAGGCCGCGGTCATGGAGCGCATTCCGGGGGAGTGGGTGCTGCGGCCCGGCTACGTCCTGCGGGTGTGGACGGCCCGGCTGGTGTCCGGACGGCCGCGGCCGCTGCAGGACCATGACGAGCTGCGCTGGCTGCGGCCCGGCGAGGAGACGCAGGTCGACTGGCTGGATCAGGACCGCCCGGCGGTCGCCGAGGCGATGCGCCGGCTGGTCGTCACGGCCGGAGTGCCGGGCGCCCGGCCCTGCTGAGCGCGCGCGGCCGCCCGCCCGCCGTCGCTCACGCCCCGCGTACCCCGGCCCCTCCGCCGCGCACGCGCGCCCGCCCGCTGCGCGTGCTCCACTCCGCCGTTCCCATTTGTTCCATTCGTGTCACAGTGCACCGTTGAGGGCGATACTCCGGCCTCGATATCGGGTATGTCCAGATTGACCCCTTCAATGCGGGCAATCCGACGGGGATGCCATCGGGGTTGGGATGTGATCGGCGTGAGCGACAGCGCAGCGGCAGGGGTCCCAGAGTCCGGCTCCAGCAGTGTCCGCAAGCGCGGCAGGGCCACCGGTTCACCGATCGCCGAATGGAGCTTTCCGGCCGATCCCGGCGCGGTGCGCACCGCCCGCACCATGGTCCGCCGGGTGCTGGACGACTGGGGGCTGAACGGCGCCACCGATGTCGCCGTACTCCTCGTCAGCGAGCTCGTCACCAACTCCCTGCGCTACGCCAGCGGACCGATCGGCGTCCGCATGGTGCTGCTGAGCGCCGGCGGGCTGCTCGTCGAGGTCTCCGATCCGCTGCCCGACCCGCCACAGGAGCGCACCGCCGCCCCCGACGACGAGGGAGGCCGCGGATTGCAGCTGGTCGCGTGCAGTTCGCGGCGCTGGGGGACCCGGCGTGGAAAGAGTGGCAAGACAGTGTGGTTCGAGCTGTCGGTGGCTGGTTAGGAGACATGTGGAGTCGTGATCGTTGCCATTTCATCGACATTTTGTAGATGGCCTGCGATCGAGACTGTGCTGTGATCGTGAAGACCGTGTTCCGGATAGCCGGGGTGCTGGATACTCAGGCTGGTCCGGTCCGGGCACGATGAGCTGGAGGGGACGGGGCTCGTGAGCGAGATGTCATCTGGCGGGGCAGAACCCGCGCAGACCGATGGTCAGGGCGGTGTGGACGGCCCCGGTGACCCAGGTGGGCGTTCCTACGCGCGCAACCTGCAAGGTCCGCCCGTATGGCAGAGCAGCCGGCCCGGATCGATCTACGACTACATCAGAGTGGCCTCGTTCTCGCTCGGCCCCGACGGGCGCATCGACCAATGGAGCGAGCGGGCCGAGCAGATGCTGGGCATCCCCGCCCGATACGCCATCGGCAAGGACCCCGTCGAGGCGTTCGTCCCCAGCGAGTTCCGCGAGACCGGACGCCGCAAGGTGTCCGAGATCCTCGACGGCCGCGAGTGGACCGGCCTGGTGCCCTACCGCAGGGACGAGGGCGGACCGGCCGACGGGCTCGCCGAGATCTATGTGATGCCCTCCCACGACGAGGACGGGCAGCGCGCCGCGGTCTGTGTCGTCGTCGACGTCCGGGCACTGCGCGGCATCGAGACCGACCTCGCCGCCTCGCAGGCCGTTTTCGGTCAATCTCCCATGGGCTTCACGCTGTTCGGCACGGACCTGAAGCTGCTGCGGGTCAACGAACGCTTCGCCACCGTCTTCGGCGGCCCCGCGAGCAAGTACCGCGGCCGCACCCCGCACGACTTCCTGCCGCGCCCCGAGGCCGAGCGGATGACCGTCGCGCTGCGCCGCGTCCTGGAGACCGGCGAGCCGGTCACCGAGATGCAGCTCGTCGGGGCGGTGCCCGGCGAGGAGGAGCGCCGCCGCTGGTCGGTGTCGCTCTACCGGCTGCACGGCGCCAGCGGCCGCCCCATCGGCGTCGCGGCGCTCGCCGCCGACGTCACCGGCCGGCGCCGGGCCGAACGCGAAGCCGCCAACGCCCGCCGCAACCTCGCCCTGCTGAACGAGGCCGGCGCCCGGATAGGCAACTCCCTCGACCTGGAGACCACCGCCCGCACCCTCCTGGACGTCGCCGTCCCGCAGTTCTGCGACCTGGCGTCGGTCGACCTCTACCAGGGCCTGCTCTCCGGCGACGAGGCGCCGCCCGGCATGAGCGACGGCAGCGCGGAGCTGCGCCGGGTCGCCTTCGCCAGCGCCGTCTCCGACGCCCCGTTCGTCAGCGCGGCCGGCGGCTCCCCCGCGGACACGCCGGTCGCGGTCGGCGCCGTCCACCGCTACCCCTTCAACTCCCCCTGCGCGGGCGCCCTGCGCACCGCCCAGGCGCAGATCATCCCGGCCCGGGAGAGCGACGACGGACCCGAGCTGGGCGCGGTGGTGCACTCCACGCTCGCCGTCCCCATGGTCGCCCGGGACACCGTCGTCGGACTGGTGCAGTTCTCCCGCACGAAGGGCAGCGAGCCGTTCGGGGAGCGCGACACCGCCCTCGCCGTGGAGCTCGCGGCGCGCGCCGCGGTCTGCATCGACAACGCCCGCCTCTACCGCCGCGAGCACGAACGCGCCCTGATACTGCAGCGCAGCCTGCTGCCGCCCGGCGACCCGGAGGCGGCCGGACTCGACATCGCTTGCCGCTATCTGCCCGGCACCACCGCCACCGAGGTCGGCGGCGACTGGTTCGACGTCATCGAACTCCCCGGGCACCGCACGGCGTTGGTCGTCGGCGACGTCATGGGCCGCGGACTGCGCGCCGCCGTGGCGATGGGCGAACTGCGCACCGCCGTACGGACGCTGGCCCTGCTCGACCTGGAACCCGCCGAGGTGCTCTCGGCGCTGGACGAGATCGCCCGCGGGCTCGGCGGCAGCGGCAACGGCCGCCCGACCGGGCGCACCGCCCGCGGCCGCAACGGCGCCGCCGCGGCCGCGCCGGAGCCGGGCCGCTCCGCCCGCACCGCCGACCTCTCCGAGGTCTACCTCGCCACCTGCGTCTACGCCGTCTACGACCCGGTCACCCGGCGCTGCACGTTCGCCAACGCCGGGCATCTGCCGCCGGTCCTGGTCGAGGAGGGCGAGGACGCGCTGCTGCTCGACGTACCGCCGGGGATGCCGCTGGGCGTCGGCGGCGAGCCGTTCGAGGAGATCGAGGTGGAGCTGCCGGACGGCGCGCTGCTGGCCCTCTACACCGACGGCCTGGTGGAGTCCCGCGACCACCCCCTCGACGAGGGGCTGCGGGCGTTCAGGGCGGCGCTCTCGGACGCCGACCGCCCCCTGGAGGACGCCTGCGACCACGTCCTCAGCGCCCTGGACACCTCGCACGGCGAGGACGACATCGCGCTGCTGATGGCCAGGGTCCACGGGCTGCCCAAGGACGCGGTCGGCGACTGGAGCCTCGCCCCGGAGGCCCGCTCGGTGTCCCGCGCCCGTGAGCTGGCCCGCGACCAGCTCACGGACTGGGGCCTGCAGGAGCTGGTCGACACCACGGAGCTGCTGGTCAGCGAGCTGGTGACCAATGCGCTGCGGCACGGCCACGGCGAGATCAGGCTGCGGCTGCTGCTCGACCGCACGCTGGTCTGCGAGGTCTGGGACGCCGATCTCGCCCAGCCGCGCCGCCGCCGCGCCCGCGACACCGACGAGGGCGGCCGCGGACTGCAGCTGGTCGGTCTGCTCAGCGAGGGCTGGGGCAGCCGCCGGACACCGCGCGGCAAGACCGTCTGGTTCGAACTGGCCCTGCCCGACGGGGAGTCGGCGGCCGTGGATCCGGCGGATGCGCTGCTGAGCCTGTTCTGAGGGGCGGGCTGTCCACAGGGGGGCTGTCCACAGGGGGCGCGGGCCGGGGAGGCGCCCCCTACCCTGGACGAAAGGGGGGCCGTCGATCCCGTAGGGGATTTCCCTTGCGGGACTTCCCCCACGGGATCTCCCCTACGGGACCTCCCCCACGGGACTTCTCCTACGGGACTTCCCCCACGGGATCTCCCCCACAGGACCTCCCCTACGGGACCGTCCGCCACCCCAGCGGCCGGAGAGTCACTCCGTGCGGCGCCGGATCTTGTTCCCGAGCCACACCAGCGGGTCGTACTTGCGGTCCGCGGCGCGCTCCTTCAGCGGGATCAGCGCATTGTCGGTGATCTTGATGTGCTCGGGGCAGACCTCCGTGCAGCACTTGGTGATGTTGCAGTAGCCCAGCCCGTGCTCGTCCTGCGCGGTGCGCTTGCGGTCGATGCCGGACGCCGGTGCCGCGTCCAGCGGATGCATGTCGAGCTCGGCGATCCGCATCAGGAAGCGGGGGCCGGCGAACGCCGCCTTGTTCTCCTCGTGGTCACGGACCACATGACAGGTGTCCTGGCACAGGAAGCACTCGATGCACTTGCGGAACTCCTGTGAGCGGCCCACGTCCTCCTGCTGCATGCGGTACTCACCGGGCGCCAGCTCCGCGGGCGGCACGAACGACGGGATCTCGCGGGCCTTGGTGTAGTTGAAGGACACATCGGTGACCAGATCGCGGATGACCGGGAACGCCCGCATCGGTGTGACCGTGATCGTCTCCGTACGGTCGAACACCGACATCCGGGTCATGCACATCAGCCGCGGCCGCCCGTTGATCTCCGCGCTGCACGAACCGCACTTGCCCGCCTTGCAGTTCCAGCGCACGGCGAGATCGGGCGCCTGGGTCGCCTGCAGACGGTGGATGATGTCCAGCACCACCTCGCCCTCGTGCACCTCGACCCGGAAGTCCTCCAGGGAGCCGGATCCGGTCTCACCCCGCCAGACCCTGAAGTGCGCCTGGTAGGCGCCCGATTGCTGCGTTTGCGTCTGTGCCTCGCTCACCGGCTCAGCTCCTCGTCCGTCAGATACTTCGCCAGCTCGTCCTTCTCGAACAGCTCCAGCAGATCGCGGCGGATCGGCGGGGTCTCGCGGCGGGAGAGCCGGATCTGCCCGAGCGAGGGGTCCGCGGCCCGCGAGTCGCCCTGCGGGTCGGCGAGCCGGCAGACCAGATTGATGTTGCGCCAGTCGCGGTCCATCGCCGGATGGTCGTCGCGGGTGTGCCCGCCGCGGCTCTCCTCGCGCTCCAGCGCGGCCCGGGCCACACACTCGCTGACCAGCAGCATGTTCCGCAGATCGAGGGAGAGATGCCAGCCCGGGTTGTACTGCCGGTGCCCCTCGACGCCGGCCCGCCGGGCCCGCACCCGCAGGTCCGCGAGCCGTTTGAGCGCCTCATACATCTCGCTCTCCCGGCGGATGATGCCGACCAGGTCGTTCATCGCCTGCTGGAGCTCCTGGTGGAGGGTGTACGGGTTCTCCGCCGGGCCCTTGTCGTGCACCGCGCCGTCCGCGCCGGCCTCCACGCTGAAGGGACGCAGCGCCTCCGCCTCCGCGGCGTCGATCTGCAGCGGATCGACCGCCGGCCGCTCGGCCAGCGACGCCGCGTACTCGGCCGCGTGCAGCCCCGCCCGGCGGCCGAAGACCAGCAGGTCGGAGAGGGAGTTGCCGCCCAGGCGGTTGGAGCCGTGCATCCCGCCGGCCACCTCACCGGCCGCGAACAGGCCCGGTACGCCGGTCGCCGCCGCGGTGTCCGGGTCCACCTCGACCCCGCCCATCACGTAGTGGCAGGTCGGCCCGACCTCCATCGGCTCGGCGGTGATGTCCACGTCCGCCAGCTCCTTGAACTGGTGGTGCATCGACGGCAGCCGGCGGATGATCACCTCGGCCGGCATCCGGGTGGAGACGTCCAGATAGACACCGCCGTGCGGAGAGCCGCGGCCCGCCTTGACCTCGGCGTTGATGGCGCGGGCGACCTCGTCGCGGGGCAGCAGTTCGGGCGGGCGGCGGTTGCTCTCCGGGTCCTCGTACCAGCGGTCGCCCTCGTCCTCGGTCTCGGCGTACTTCTCCTTGAAGACGTCCGGGACGTAGTCGAACATGAACCGCTTGCCGTCGCTGTTGCGCAGCACCCCGCCGTCACCGCGTACGGACTCGGTGACCAGGATGCCCTTGACCGACGGCGGCCAGACCATGCCCGTGGGGTGGAACTGCACGAACTCCATGTTGATCAGCGGGGCGCCGGCCAGCAGCGCCAGGGCGTGCCCGTCGCCGGTGTACTCCCAGGAGTTCGACGTCACCTTGAAGGACTTGCCGATGCCGCCGGTGGCCAGTACCACCGCCGGGGCCTCCAGGACGAAGAAGCGGCCGGACTCGCGGTCGTAGCAGAAGGCGCCGGCGACCCGCTCGTCCGCGGCGGAGCCGCCCTCGGCGCGCGTCTTGAGCACGCGGGTGACGGTGCACTCCTGGAAGACCTTCAGCCGGGCGTCGTACGCGCCGAACTCCCGCTCGTCCTCCTGCTGCAGCGAGACGATCTTCTGCTGGAGGGTGCGGATCAGCTCCAGGCCCGTACGGTCGCCGACGTGCGCCAGCCGCGGGTACTCGTGGCCGCCGAAGTTGCGCTGGGAGATCCGGCCGTCGGGCGTACGGTCGAAGAGCGCGCCCCAGGTCTCCAACTCCCAGACCCGGTCGGGTGCTTCACGGGCGTGCAGTTCGGCCATCCGCCAGTGGTTGAGGAACTTGCCGCCGCGCATGGTGTCGCGGAAGTGGACCTGCCAGTTGTCGTGCTCGTTGGCGTTGCCCATGCTGGCGGCGATCCCGCCCTCGGCCATCACCGTATGGGCCTTGCCGAACAGGGACTTGCAGATCACGGCCGTCCGCATACCGGCCTCGCGGGCCTCGATGGCGGCGCGCAGTCCGGCGCCGCCCGCGCCCACCACGACCACATCCCATGCCTGCCGGTCCACATGCGCCATCGGGGGCACACCTTTCCTTGGAGGAACTCTCGTCCAGAAGTCGGGGTCAGAAGAAGCGGGGGTCCTCGAAGGCCCCGCTGGCCAGCAGGAAGACATAGAAGTCCGCCAGGGCCACGCTGATCAGTGAGGACCACGCGAGCAGCATGTGCCGCTCGTTGAGCTTGCCGACCCAGCCCCACAGCCGGTAGCGCACCGGGTGCTTGGAGAAGTGCCGCAGCCGTCCGCCGACGATGTGCCGGCAGGAGTGGCAGGAGAGGGTGTACGCCCAGATCAGCACGATGTTGGCGAGGAAGACCAGGGTGCCCAGGCCCATGTGGCCCCACTCGTAGTGCGCATCGCGGAAGGTGAGCGCGGTGTCGTACGTCAGCACCCCGGCGACCAGCACCGCGAAGTAGAAGAAGTAGCGGTGGATGTTCTGCAGGATCAGCGGGAAGCGGGTCTCGCCGGTGTACTTCTTGTGCGGCTCGGCGACCGCGCAGGCCGGCGGCGAGGCCCAGAAGCCGCGGTAGTAGGCCTTGCGGTAGTAGTAGCAGGTCAGCCGGAACCCCAGCGGGAAGATCAGGATGAGCAGGGCGGGGGAGAGCACCCACCAGCTGCCGAAGATCTCCCAGTTGGGGCCGCCGCGCATGGTCTCGCAGTTCTCCGCCAGGCACGGCGAGTAGAACGGCGAGACATAGGGCGCGGCGTAGTAGTCGGCGTTCGCGAACGCCCGCCAGGTCGAGTAGACGATGAACGCGAGCAGCCCGGCGGCGGTGCCGGCCGGCGCCAGCCACCAGCGGTCGGTACGCAGATGGCGGGCGGGGATGGCGGCGCGCGAGGCAGTGTGCACACCGCTCGCGCCCGTGTGCGATGAGGGTTCGGTGCCAGTGGCCAACGTCGGTCTCCGTGAAGGGCGCTCCGTGCGCATGCTGTCCGCGAACGCATCCGCCGGGGCGGCAACGGGGTAGGGATCTGAGTGGGGCGGAGCCACCCCCTAAGGGGCCTCCACCAGGGGTTTCCCCCTAGGGCGCATGCCCGTTGCGGGAACCGAGGCCCTCGTCCTCGGCGTCGGTCCACAGCTTGGCGTCGTAGGGGGTGTCGGGGATCAGCACCATCTCCTCGGCGCGGGGGGCCGGCCGGGTCGGCGGTGCGGCCGCCGCGCTCTGCTTGAGCAGGGCGAGGCTCTCGCGCAGATGGTCCGTGTCGTTGCGCACCCGGCGGATGTCCAGCCCCGCGCCGAGCCGCGCCTCCAGACTTCCCACCGACCGGACCAGATCGTCCAGGCTGCGTTCAACCGCCGTCAGTTCGTCCTGAAGGGACATATAACGTGCCCTCACTTTTGAAGGTGTGGTGGGCGATCTCATGCGCCCGAGAGTGTCGCGCGTCACAGTAGGCGTTGGGAAGGGGTCCGGCGCGATTACGACTCGAACCGGTGCGTTTCGGCTACGGCGCGCCGCGGCGGAGATCGAACGCCGGTACGGGACCGGGCGGATGTACGGCCGCAGGCGCGCCCGCGCACCGCCGATCGGCCGTCGCGTATTGCGCCGGGCGGGTGGCCTTCGTACCGCCTTGGACGTGTCGGGGGGCGGGGCGCCGGACGGTCGCTTTCAGTAGGGGCCCATAGATGTGATGAGCCGCAAAGTCGGCCGAACGTGGTGCGCCGGAGCCAGACCGCCGGCGGCGCGACGCGGGCGAGCCCGGAGGTAACAGTCATGACCGACCACGCCAACCCCTCGGCCCCCGCGGCCCGTGGACGCCGCATCGCCGCGCTGGTCGCGGCGGGGGTGCTGCTTCCGCTGCCCGCCCTGGCCGGGTGCAGCGACGAGGGCCGGCCGGCGTCCGCCTCGACGGCCCAGGACATCGCCCCGGCGCCCCGCGGCGAGCTCAGGACCGGCGGCACCGTGCGCTGGGCGGTCGACGCGATGCCCGGCACCCTGAACGCCTTCCAGGCCGACGCCGACGCGACCACCAGCCGGATCGCCGGTGCGGTGCTGCCCAGCATGTTCACCGTCGACGTCAACGGCGCGCCGCAGCGCAACGCCGACTACCTGGAGGCCGCGGAGGTCAGCGACCGGGACCCCCGGCAGGTCGTCACGTACAAGATCAATCCCGAGGCGCGGTGGAGCGACGGCACGGCGATCACCGCGGCGGACTTCATCGCCCAGTGGACGGCGCTGCGCGGCAAGGACAACGCGTACTGGACCGCCCGCAACGCCGGTTACGACCGGATCGGCAAGGTCGCACAGGGCGCGGGCAGCCGCGAGGTCAAGGTCACCTTCGCCCGGCCCTACGCCGACTGGCGGTCGCTGTTCACCCCGCTCTATCCCAGGAGCGTGATGGGCAACGCCAACGCCTTCAACGACGCGGCGCGCGAGCGGCTCCCGGTCGGCGCGGGCCCGTTCCTGGTCCGCGCGCGCGACGCCAAGGCGGGGCGGGTCGTCCTGGCACGGAACCCGAAGTGGTGGGGCGCACCGGCCAAGCTCGACACGATCGTGCTGCAGTCGCTGCCCGGCGACAAGCGGGCCGCCGCGCTGGCCAAGGGCTCCGTGGACGTCGCCGCGGTCGACCAGGCGACCGCGAAGCGGGTCACCTCCGCCGCTGGCGCGGCCGCGGCGGGCCTCTTCCGCAGGGACGGCATGGGCCACGCGGGCCCGCCGGGCGACGACGGCCGGGCCCAGGGCCGCGCCGCCGCCCGGGCCGCCGCGGAGCGCGCCGAGCTGAGCGGCTACACCCTGCACAAGGCCCTGGAGCCCGCCTACACCCAGCTCGCCCTCAACGGGACCAGCGGCCCGCTGGCCGACGACCGGGTGCGCCGCGCGGTGGCCCGCGCCATCGACCGGCAGGCCCTGGCCGACCTCGTCCTCAAGCCGCTGGACCTGCCCTCCGAGCCGCTCGGCAGCCATCTGCTGATGGCCGGGCAGCGCGGCTACGAGGACCACAGCGACGCGCTCGGCGAACAGGACACCGGGGCGGCCAAGGAGCTGCTGGCGGACGCCGGCTGGAAGGCGGACGGCGACCGGCACCAGGCCGGCGGGAAGGCGGCCGCGCCGGCGCCCGGCGCGCGGGACCGGGGGGACGAGGACGGCGGCTCCGGGCGCGAGCCGTACGAGGACGACGGCGACCGGTACGAGTACGGCTACGGGGAGCCGGGCGGCGGCGCGTACGGCGATGCCGAGGGCGCCTACGACGGCCGCAACCCGGGGCGCCCCGTCCCCGGCCACGCCGGCGCGCCCGCCCGGGGCGGCCGGGAGCCGGACGCCCGGCCCGCCGCGGCCAAGGCCCCGCTGTCCTTCACCGGCGTGGTCGGCTCCGAGCTGCAGCAGGCCGCCCTGCTGCGGCAGAGCGCGGCGTTCTACAAGGACGCGGCCGCCGGCCAGAAGAAGGACGCGGACGGCGACACCGGGTCCGCCGCGTACGCCAAGTACAAGCGGTACAAGAAGCGCGCGGCGCAGACGCTGAGCGCCGCCGAGCTGGTCGAGGCCGGCCAGACCCCGTACCTGCCGGGACACGGCGGCCACCCCGGTGCCCGGCGCCTGACCGCCCAGCGCCCCCACCACGGGCCGGCCGCCCGCGGCGACCGGGATCCGGCCGGCGGCGCGGCGGTCCGGGCCACCACCGTCAAGAAGAACGGCAAGCCGCTCACCCTGCGCTTCGTCGTCCCCGACGGGGCGGCCTCCGCGCAGCTGCGCACCGTCGGCCGGCGGATCGCCGCGATGCTCTCCAAGATCGGCGTGCAGACGTCGCTCCAGCGGGTCTCCGACGCCAGCTACTTCCAGGACCACATCGCCTCCGGCGACTACGACCTGGCGCTGTACTCCTGGCCCGGCACCGCCTACCCGGCGACCGACGCCCGCCCGATCTACGCCAAGCCGCAGCCCGCGCCCGACGGCTCGCTGACCGTCGAGCAGAACTACACCCGGGTCGGCTCCGACCACATTGACCAGCTCTTCGACCAGGCCGCCTCCGAGCTGGACGAGGGCGCCGCGCGCACGCTGGTGCGGCAGGCCGACGCCCGGATCTGGGCGGCGGCCGGATCGATCCCGCTCTACCAGCGGCCGGAGCTGGTGGCGACGAAGAAGACGCTCGCCAACGTCGGCGCGTTCGGGTTCGCCACGCCCCGCTTCCAGGACATCGGCTACCAGAAGTAAAGGCCGAGCCAGAGCTCGCAAACGGTGTGAAACCGCAGGTCAGAGGGTATGCGTATGGGCTGCGGCGGCCATTGCCGCCGCAG
The DNA here is from genome assembly GCF_053595675.1 of Streptomyces sp. NPDC002446. Lineage (NCBI taxonomy): Bacteria > Bacillati > Actinomycetota > Actinomycetes > Kitasatosporales > Streptomycetaceae > Streptomyces > Streptomyces sp. NPDC002446. The sequence goes on from NZ_JBSFYC010000062.1 coordinate 46,759, forward strand.
CCACGTACCATGGGGTGAGGCCGTGGCGTGTCATGCCCGGCAGGCGCGCGTACCGGATGGACGCGTCGCCATCCACGATTCCGGGAGAAGCGCCGCCAGTATGCCCACCCGCCACGACATTCGTAACGTAGCCATCGTCGCCCACGTCGACCACGGTAAGACCACCATCGTCGACGCCATGCTCAAGCAGGCGGGTGCCTTCGCCGCGCACCAGCTCGACTCCGTCGACGACCGGGTCATGGACTCCAACGACCTGGAGCGTGAGAAGGGCATCACGATCCTCGCCAAGAACACGGCGGTGAAGTACCACCCCAAGGACGGCGGGGCCCCGATCACGATCAACATCATCGACACCCCCGGCCACGCCGACTTCGGTGGTGAGGTCGAGCGCGGTCTGTCGATGGTGGACGCCGTCGTCCTGCTCGTCGACGCCTCCGAGGGCCCGCTGCCGCAGACCCGGTTCGTGCTGCGCAAGGCCCTGCAGGCCCGGATGCCGGTCATCCTGTGCATCAACAAGACCGACCGCCCGGACTCCCGCATCGACGAGGTCGTCAACGAGACCTACGACCTCTTCCTCGACCTGGACGCCGACGAGGACCAGATCGAGTTCCCGATCGTCTACGCGTGCGGCCGCGACGGCATCGCCTCGCTGACCAAGCCGGAGGACGGCACGGTCCCGGCGGACTCCACCAACCTGGAGCCGTTCTTCTCCACGATCCTGGAGCACGTCCCGGCCCCGACGTACGACGACGAGGCGCCGCTGCAGGCCCACGTCACCAACCTCGACGCGGACAACTTCCTCGGCCGTATCGCGCTGCTCCGCGTCGAGCAGGGCGAGCTGCGCAAGGGCCAGACCGTCGCCTGGATCAAGCGTGACGGCTCGATCTCCAACGTCCGCATCACCGAGCTGATGATGACCGAGGCCCTCACCCGCAAGCCCGCCGAGGTCGCCGGCCCGGGTGACATCTGCGCGGTCGCCGGTATCCCCGACATCATGATCGGCGAGACCCTGGCCGACCCCGAGAACCCGGTCGCGCTGCCCCTGATCACGGTCGACGAGCCCGCGATCTCCATGACCATCGGTACGAACACCTCGCCGCTGGTCGGCCGCGGCGGCACGGGCAAGGGCGCGGACGCCAAGGCCGCGGTCAAGGACCGCAAGGTCACCGCCCGCCAGGTCAAGGACCGCCTGGAGCGCGAGCTGATCGGTAACGTCAGCCTCCGCGTCCTGGACACCGAGCGCCCCGACGCCTGGGAGGTGCAGGGCCGCGGTGAGCTGGCGCTGGCCATCCTGGTCGAGCAGATGCGCCGCGAGGGCTTCGAGATGACCATCGGCAAGCCGCAGGTGGTCACCAAGCAGGTCGACGGCAAGACCTACGAGCCGGTCGAGCGCATGACGATCGACGTGCCCGAGGAGCACATGGGCGCCGTCACCCAGCTCATGGGTGTCCGCAAGGGCCGGATGGACAACATGTCCAACCACGGCTCCGGCTGGGTCCGCATGGAGTTCGTCGTCCCGTCCCGCGGGCTGATCGGCTTCCGTACCGAGTTCCTGACCAACACCCGCGGCACGGGTATCGCCCACTCCATCCACGAGGGCCACGAGCCGTGGTTCGGCCAGCTGTCCACCCGTAACAACGGCTCGCTGGTCGCCGACCGCGCCGGTTCCGTCACCGCCTTCGCGATGACGAACCTCCAGGAGCGCGGTGTGCTCTTCACCGACCCGGGCACCGAGGTGTACGAGGGCATGATCGTCGGCGAGAACTCCCGCTCCGACGACATGGACGTCAACATCACCAAGGAGAAGAAGCTCACCAACATGCGCTCCTCCTCGGCCGACTCCTTCGAGGCGATCGTGCCGCCGCGCAAGCTGTCGCTGGAGCAGTCCCTGGAGTTCTGCCGCGACGACGAGTGCGTCGAGGTGACGCCGGAGGCCGTGCGCATCCGCAAGGTCGTCCTGGACCAGAAGGAGCGTGGCCGCACGGCTTCGCGCGCCAAGCGGTAACGCTGGGCGCTGGGCCGTTATTCGGGCTCAGGGTGTGTTTGGGGCGTCCCTCTTCTTTGGGGGGCGCCCCTTTTTTGCTTTCTGTTTTTGGTTCCTGTTTTCGCTTCCTGCGTTTTCGGGTTTCCCGCCGTGGGGGTTTGTCGCCGTTGCGCCTGCGGCGGGCTGGGTGCCGCTGCGCGGGGCTTTTCGGGGTGCGGTGGCGGTCCTCCGGGGCAGGGTGTCCGGACTGCTTCGC